>JAYTJO010000551.1:0-5201 GCA_043730975.1 Thermoleophilia bacterium
CATGTCAAGCACGTCACCCTGAAAGCACGTGCACGCTGAGCCCCGGCACCCGCCGGAAATGCGCTTCGTCCGCCGGGCCGACCAGAACGCCGAATCCCAGCCCGAGCGCGGTGGCTGCAACCTGGGCATCGTTCGAAGGGATCGGCGCCCCACTCCCCCGGAGCGCACCGACGATCTCTGCCCAGCGCTCCGCGAACACCCTCCCGAACTCGACAATCGGGAAGGCGGCGGCGACGGCTGCTACCTTGGCCCGCCGCTCGGCCGCACGCGCCGGATCTCGGGTGAGGGAGACACCCTCGAGCAGCTCCGCGTACACGATCGCCGGGACGACGAGTGGCTCGCCACCGAGGTCAGCGAGGGTTCGCTCGAGATCGCCGCCACGCTCGATCGCAACGACCGCACTCGTGTCGGCTACGAGTCCCACGGAAGCTCCGGCGACGTGTCGAGGGAACCGACGCCCTCGAGATCGTCGGCGAACGCCGGCTCGCGCGCGCCAGCGGAGCGCCAGCTCTCGACGAACTCGCGGGCCGTGCCCGTCGAGACGCCAGCCACCGGTGTGATCCGGGCGACCGGATCGCCGTTTCGGTCGACGACGAACGAGTCACCGCGATACCGCACCCTCCCGAGTACCTCACCTGCGCGCCGGGCCAGATCGGTTGCGGAAATGCGATATTCCACCCCCGTATTATACACAATTACGCATTTTACAGTAGATTGCGTCAAGCCCCGGCGAGCGCCACGAGCTCCCTTCGCAGCTGCTTGATCTCGTCACGCAGCTTCGCTGCGTACTCGAACCGGAGCTCCTCGGCCGCGACGAACATCTCCTCCTCGAGGGTGACGACGAGCTTCTCGAGCTCGGCCGGATCGAGGCCTTCGATCTTCTCCTTCCCCCGCCGTCGACGACCCGGCACCGTCGGAGAGTCGAGCGAGAGGAACTCGGCGATGTCGGAGACACCCTTGATGATGTTTTCCGGTGTGATTCCGTGCTCCTCGTTGTAGACGAGCTGCTTCGCACGACGCCGATCCGTCTCGTCGACGGCGAACTGGATCGCCTCGGTGACCTTGTCGCCGTAGAGCAGCACCTTGCCGTTCACGTTTCGGGCCGCACGGCCGATCGTCTGTACGAGCGCCGTCTTGCCGCGCAGGAAGCCTTCCTTATCGGCGTCGAGCACCGCCACGAGCGACACCTCGGGGAGATCGAGCCCCTCCCGTAGCAGGTTGACCCCGACGAGCACGTCGTACTCGCCGAGGCGCAGCTCACGGATGATCTGGATGCGCTCGAGCGTATCGATCTCGGAGTGGAGGTACCGCGCCTTGACTCCCGCCTCGAGCAGATAATCCGTCAGGTCCTCCGACATCTTCTTCGTTAGGGTCGTCACAAGGACCCGCTCCCCCACATCGGAGCGGGCGCGGATCTCTCCGAGGAGGTCGTCGATCTGGTTCTTCGTCGCGCGGAGCTCGACGACGGGATCGACGATCCCGGTCGGGCGGATCAACTGTTCGCTGACGACCGCAGAGTTGCGTAACTCATACGCCCCTGGCGTTGCGGAGACGAAGATCGTCTGGCCGACGCGCTGCAGGAACTCGTCGAAGCGCAGCGGCCGGTTGTCGAGCGCCGACGGGAGCCGAAACCCGAAGTCGACGAGCGTCTGCTTGCGGGAGCGGTCGCCCTCGTACATGCCGCCGACCTGCGGCACCGACTGATGCGACTCGTCGATGAAGCAGAGGAAGTCGGAGGGGAAGTAGTCGAGCAGCGTGTGTGGCGGCGAACCGGCCGGCCGCCCTTCGAGGACGCGCGAGTAGTTCTCGATCCCGTTGCAGAAGCCGAGCTCCCGCATCATCTCCATGTCGTACTCGGTGCGCTGCCGAATCCGATGCGCCTCGAGCAGCTTGCCCTCCGCCTCGAACTGCTGGATCTGCGCTTCGAGCTCGCCCCTGAGGCCCCCCATGGCTGCCTCGATCGTCGGCTTCGACGTCACGTACTGCGTGGCAGGGAAGATCGTCAGGTTGTCGAGCTTCGCGTAGACCTCGCCCGTCAGCGGATCGAAGTGCGTGATCTGCTCGACCTCATCGCCGAAGAGCGAGATTCGATAGGCCGTCTCGGCCGACGCCGGCTGCACCTCGATCACGTCCCCCTTGACCCTGAAGCGACCCCGCCCGAGCAGCGTGTCGTTGCGGACGTACTGCGTGTCGATCAACTTGCGGAGGAGCTCGTCGCGGTCGTGCTCCTCCCCCACCGCCAGGTTGACGAGCCGCTTCTCGTACTCCTCAGGCGAGCCGAGGCCGTAGATACACGAGACCGAGGCGACGATCACCGTGTCGCGACGCGAGAGGAGCGACGCCGTGGCGGCGTGTCGGAGACGATCGATGTCGTCGTTGCGGGACGAGTCCTTCTCGATGTAGAGGTCGGCCTGCGGGACGTACGCTTCCGGCTGGTAGTAGTCGTAGTAGGAGACGAAGTATTCGACCGCGTTCGCGGGGAAGAACTCACGGAACTCGTTGCACAGCTGTGCGGCGAGCGTCTTGTTGTGCGCGATCACGAGCGCCGGGCGCTGCAGCTTCTCGATCAGCCACGCCATCGTCGCCGTCTTGCCGGTCCCCGTCGCCCCGAGCAGAGTCTGAAACCGGTTGCCGGCCTCGAGCGACGCGCTCAGCTCGGCGATCGCGTGTGGCTGGTCGCCGGTCGGCGTGTAGTCGGCGGTAACGCGCATTTCGGGCATGGCCAGCAACCGTATCAGTTGCGCGAACGTCTGTACGGTGCTAGCATCAGATGCATGGTGAGGAGAACAACCGTTTCAGCTGAAGCAGACGACCTCGCAGTACTCGAAGATGAGGCCAGACGGCGCGGCCTCTCGCTCGCATCCGTGCTGCGCGAGGCGGTCGCCGAGAAAGCCAGCGAGGTGCGGAGCACGCGACCTCGACCCCGCTTTGGCCTCTTCTCGAGTGGTGACGGCCGAAGCATCGCAGACCTCATGGAAGAGGACCCGGACGGGCCGTTCAGCACGCCGTATAGCGACGAGTAAATGGCTCTTGTCCTCGACACGGGACCCCTCCTCGCGCTCCTTGACTCGAACGACCGCGACCACGCACGCTGTCTTGCGATGGCAACTGATACGCGCGAGGACTTCGTCGTTCCCGCCCACGTTCTCGTCGAGCTCAACTACTGGCTGCGCAAGCGTCGCGCGCTCCATGCCTGGCAGACGTTCGTCGCCGATCTCAGAGCCGGGGCATATCGGCAGCATCACCTCGATGACGACGGCCTCGCCAGGGCGGCCGAGCTCGAGGTCCAGTACGCGTCGCTCAACCTCGGGCTGGTCGACGCGTCGGTGATCATTGCGTGCGAGCAACTCGGAGAGACGAAGGTTGCGACGCTCAACCGGCGTCACTTTTCCGTCGTCAGGCCCCGTCACTGTGAGGCCCTGACCTTACTCCCCGCCTGAACGAACGCTCTCCGCGGCTACCATGAAGCTCGCATGGGCCCACGGATCGCAACGCTCACCGTGGCGCTCCTCATCGGCTCCGGACTGATCGGAGCCGCAACGTCGTCCGGAAAGCCGGTGCAGGTCGATCGCACGGCTCCGCAACTCGTCGGACTGCGCGCATTCACTCTCTCACCGCAGAAGTACGCGGGCGACCGACGGCTGTTCGTAACGATCTCGCCGAACGGTGACGGCGTGCGCGACATGGCGAAGATCAGCTTCACGCTCACCGAACGGGCAACGATCCGCCTGAGAATCGCCCACACGCTCAGTCGCCCCGAGGTCATCTACGAGAAGATTGTCGCCTTCGGGCCGGGGCGGCAGGTGTTCAACTGGAGCCCCGAGCCGACGACCACGCCCCGCACCTACATCACCCTCCTCGACGTCAGAGACGCCGCGGGAAACCGACGAACGTATGGGGCGTCAAATGCCGAGACCGGTCGCCGCCCCACAGCACCAGTCATCCGCATTCTCGGCGTCGAGGCTGGGTTCACGCGAGAGAGCTACGTGCCAGGAGAGACGGCGACGCTTGCCGTCGAGAGCGACGCGAGCGCGCTGTCGCTCCAGGTCTTCCGCGCCGGGCCCGAGGATGTGCCCACGTACAACGACACGCTGATGAACGGCGTGCCCGTGACGGATCCGGTCAACGTCGGCTGGTCGAGCCTCGACCGGCCCGGCACGATTCCCGTGCCGGTCGGGCCGTGGGCCTCCGGGCTCTATTTCGCGAAGCTCACCGATGAGGACGGGCGAATCGGTTTCGCTCCCTTCGTTCTTCGTCCCGCGCAGCTCGGGCTGTCGCGCGTCGCGGTGATTATCCCCACGAACACGTGGCAGGCGTACAACTTCCGTGACGAGAACGGCAACGGCTGGGGCGACACCTGGTACGCGAAGGGCTCGCAGAGCACGGTTCGGTTGGGACGAGCCTTCCTCCGCCGCGGCGTCCCGCCGCAGTACCGCAAGTACGACCTCGGCTTCCTCCGCTGGCTCGCGCAACGCGGCAAGCAGCCCGACTACCTCAGCGAGACCGATCTCGAGGTGCTGAACGGCGACACACTCGCACGGCTGTACGACCTCGTGATCTTCGGCGGACACACGGAGTACGTGACACCGAGAGAGTTCGACGCCGTCGAGCGCTATCGCGATCTCGGCGGCAACCTGATGTTCCTCTCTGCGAACAACTTCTTCTGGCAGGTGCAGCGCCGCGGTGGGGTTCTGACCCGGACGCGCAAGTGGCGCGACATCGGGCGCCCCGAAGCGGCGCTGCTCGGCGTGCAGTACCGGGGCAACGACGACGGGCGGATCCAGCGTCCGTTCATCGTGCGGGGGGCCACAACTGCGCCCTGGGTGTTCGCCGGCACCGATCTCTCCGACGGAGCCGAGTTCGGTCAGGAGCTCGGCGGCTACGGCATCGAAATCGATGCGACGACGAAGGCGAGCCCGCCGGGCACGACGATTGTGGCGGAGATCCCGGAGCTCTACGGACCGGGGTTCACGGCCCAGATGACCTACTACGAGACGCTGGCTGGTGCTCGCGTCTTTGCTGCAGGCGCGATCGACTTCGGCGGCACCGCACTTCTGCCGGTCGTCTCGCGCATGCTCGAGAACCTCTGGTCTAGGCTGGCAGTGCCCTAGAACACTCAGCCTAAGAGCGCGTTTCAGAATGAAGTCGAAGCAGACCCGATCTGGCACGGCGCTTAGCGAACGGTTAGAACGTCCGAGGAA
>JAYTJO010000552.1:0-3312 GCA_043730975.1 Thermoleophilia bacterium
GTGGCCGTCGGGTGCGAACATGAACCGCTCGTTCCCGGGATCCCCGAGTGGCCCGGCCGATGAGAAGCTCGCGCACTTTCTCTCGACGGCGCTCTTTCCTCGTTCGGACATCGTGATCGACATGCACAGCGGGGGCCGTACGGGCCTCTGCCTGCCCTGGTCGGAGATGCACTGGGTGGACGATGCCGCGCAGCGCCGTCGGATGGTCGACGGGATGCTCCACTGGAACACCGACTGGTGTTGCGTCTACATCGACATCGCCGGCACGGGCCTCCTGGTCAGCGAGGCGGAGCGTCAGGGGAAGACCGTGGTTTCGACAGAGCTCGGCGGCGGCGGTCATGTCACGGCGGAGATCCACCGGCTCGCACTGAGCGGCCTCGCCAACGTGCTACGCCACTTCGACGTGATCGAGGGCGAGGCGGTCACGCGGGCGGATCTCGGCCTGCCCGAGCAGGTGCTCCTGATGGCCACGGAGCTCGACAATTACCTCCTCGCGCCGGAGTCGGGCCTCTTCGAGGTGACCGTCGACCTTGGCCAGCGGGTCTCGGTCGACGAGCCCGTCGGGCGCATCCACTTCCTCGAGCGGCCTGATCGCGAGCCCGAGGTGATCCTGAGCAAGACGAACGGGATCGTCTGCGTGATCCGCGCCGTCGCGACGACGGATCAGGGCGACAACATCGTCGTCGTCGCGCGCGAGGCCGACCGCGCGGAGCTCGACTGACGTGACCGAACCGACGATCCAAAGGGAGAGCCGATCGTGTCTCAGCTGAGGGCGGGCGTCGCCCGCACCGACATCACACCTCCCTGCGGGCTTCCGCACGGCTGCTGGGCAGCCCGCACGGGCCTCGCCGAGGGCATCCACGACCCGTTGACCGCTCAGGCTCTTGTGCTCGACGACGGAGAGACGACGATCGCGATCGTGGCGATCGACCTCGTCTTTGCCGGTGCCGACCTGACGGATGCGGTGCGAGAGCGGGTAGAGGCGCTGACCGGGATTCCGCCCCACGCGATCCTTGTCAACGCCGCGCACAACCACAGCGCACCGAGCCTCTCGCGCGGCTCGAGCGTCGCCGGCCTCCGCGACGCACCGGCATTCGCGCGCTACCTGGAGCCTCTGCCCGAGACGATCGCAGGCGCCGTGTATGCCGCCTGGCGCTCTCGCGTTCCTGCACGCGTTGGATGGGGCGCGGGGCGGGCGCCCGGGATCACCGTCAACCGGGTCGTCCCCGAGCGGCCCGTCGACGACACGGTGGGCGTGATCGCTGTCGATCGTGCCGACGGGACGCCGCTCGCCGTCGTCGCGAGCTTCGCATGCCATCCGACCCTGATGGGCGGGCACACGTTGCTCTGGAACGCCGACTTCCCCGGGCCGCTACGCGAGGCCGTCCGCCGCGCCCGACCCGGAGCAGACTGCCTCTTCCTCTCCGGGTGTGGAGGCGACGTCGGTGGCTGGGACTACTGGTTCGGCAACCGGGAGGCATCGCGGCATTCGTACGCGCGCCGCGACGAGCT
Organism: Thermoleophilia bacterium; assembly: GCA_043730975.1. GTDB lineage: Bacteria > Actinomycetota > Thermoleophilia > Gaiellales > Gaiellaceae > Gaiella. Next base: position 1,513 of record JAYTJO010000552.1, read on the forward strand.
GGGCGAGGCGATCGCCGCATCCGTCGTCGAGACGCTCGGCACGATCGAGATGACAGACGACGCGCCCCTGGCCGCGTCCTCCCGACGACTCGAACTCCGCCGCCGTCGGATTCCCTACGCCCTCGACGAGATCGATGCGCGCCTGGCAGAGATCGCGGCGCTACCTGTTCCCGACTTCCCCGAGGCATGGGACGAGTCGGTCCACACGACCACCTCCGCTCAGCAGTACCCGGCCCTCTATCAGGGCACGGCTCTCGGCATGTACGCCGACATGGTGCGACGCGTCGAAGTCCCCGTCGACGTCGAGGTGCAAGCGCTCTCGATCGGAGATGCTGCGATCGTGGCCAATCCTTTCGAGCTCTTCAACGAGCCGGGCGCGAGGATTCGCTCTCGGAGCCCGTTCGCGCAGACGCTGACGCTTGGCTACACGAACGACTACGCGGGGTACTTCGCCGACGACGGCGATCTCGATCTCGTCACCGACGTCTCGCTCGAAGACATCCTCGACCAGGACCGCTACCGCTGGGCGTACGGGATCACCAACACGAATGTCGATCGCGGCGAGATGGCTCGTCTCGTCGATGCGAGCGTCGAGCTGCTCGACGGTCTGAAGGGTTCCTCGTGAAGATCACCGCGGTCGAGGCTCATGTCTGCAACGCCCGGATGCGCAACTGGGTGTTCGTTCGCGTCGTGACGGACGAGCCGGGCCTGCACGGCTGGGGTGAGGCGACGCTCGAGTGGCATACCCGCGCCGTTGTCGGCGCAGTCGAGGATCTCGCCGATCTCCTCGTTGGCGAGGATCCGACCCGGATCGAGCATCTCTGGCAGATGATGTTCCGCCAGCACTTCTGGCACGGCAACGGGATCGTTCGTGGCACGGCGATGAGCGGCATCGACATCGCGCTCTGGGACATCCTCGGGAAAGTGCACGGCGTGCCCTGCCACAAGCTCTGGGGAGGGCCGGTCCGGGACTACGTCCGGCTCTACGGCCACCTCGGTGGCGGGAAGATGGAGGACTTCTACGAGAGCGATGAGCCGCAGCGCTTCGGTGAGCTCGCCGCCGGGATGGTCGAGCGCGGCTTCACAGCCTTCAAGTCGATGGCGGTGCCGCCGACGATGCCGCTCGAGGGGCTCGCACCGATCCGCCACGCCGAGCGCTGCGTCGCGGCGATGCGGGACGCGGTCGGCGACGAGATCGACATCATGGTCGACTGTCACGCCCGTCCGAGCCCGCGCATGGGGCACCTCTTTGCAGCGGCGCTCGAGCAGTTCGACCTCTACTGGTTCGAGGAGCCCTGCTGGCCCGCGCGGCCTGACGACATCGCCGCTATCCAGCGGTCGGTGCGAACGCCGATCGCGACCGGCGAGCGCCTGGTCGGAGCGGCTCCGTTCAACGAGCTGCTGACGAAGGGCGCCTGCAGCGTGATCCAGCCGGACATCACGCACTGCGGCGGCCTGACCGAGGTGCGTCGCATTGCCGCCCTCGCCGAGATCCACCGCGTCGCGCTTGCGCCGCACAACCCGCAGGGGCCGGTCTCGACCGCGGCCTCGATCGAGCTCGGCCTCGCAACCCCGTCGTACATCATCTGCGAGGCGGTCACCTCCGACGTCCCGTGGCGAGACGAGGTTGCATCCGAGTCGCACCCGATCGACCCGGTCGGAATGCTGGCCCGCGCTTCTGGCCGTCCGGGTCTCGGGATCGAGATCGATCTCGACGTCGTCGCACAGCACCCGTTCGAACCGGAGCTGCCGCAACGGGTCTTCTACGCCGACGGCAGCGTCGGCGACTGGTAGCGTTGA
>JAYTJO010000553.1:0-2043 GCA_043730975.1 Thermoleophilia bacterium
CCGGCGCGCTTCTTCATCATCGGTCTCGCGATCGCGCGACAGGTGTAGAAGACCGAGGAGAGGTTCGTCTCGATCACCGTGTGCCAGTCGTCGTCACTCATCCGGGCGAGCAGGCCATCGCGGGTGAGACCAGCGTTGTTGACGAGGATGTCGAGATCGCCTGCCGCTTCGACGAGCGCGAGCGCCGACTCCGGATCGGAGACATCGGCCTGAACGGCCCGGCCTCCGATTGCCTGGGCGACTGCCTCCGCCTCCTGCTGCCCGGACCGGTAGCCGACAACCACCGTCGCCCCCGCCGCCGCTAGCTCCTCGGCAATCGCGCGTCCGATTCCGCGCGACGCGCCGGTGACGAGCGCATTCTTTCCCTCCAGTGAGCAGAAGCCACTCATGTCGCAAGCACCTCGCGGGCCTTCTCGAGGCTCGCAAGGTCGTTGACGGAGACCGCCCGAACGCTCCTGTCGATCCGCTTGATCAGGCCGGAAAGCACGCTGCCGGGACCGACTTCGACGAATGTCGTGACGCCGTCCTGCACGAGCGCGCGCGCCGCCTGCGTGAACCTGACGGGCGCGGTCAGCTGCTCCACGAGAATGGACGCGAATCGGGTGGCGGGCTCGACGTGGGCAGTGACAGTCGACATGAACGGCGCGATCGGGTCATGAAAGCGGATCGTCTCGATCGCGGGCCGGAGTCGCTCGGCGGCCCGCTCGACGAGGGGGCTGTGGAATGCGCCGGATACCTTCAGCTTGATCGTACGGCGGGCACCCATCGATTCCGCCTCGGCGCAGAGCTCATCGACCGCGGCATGCTCACCGGAGACGACTATCTGGCCGGGACAGTTGTAGTTCGCGGGCCAGACGCCCTCGATCCGGCTGCACAGCTCCTCGACCGCTTCGTCGTCGAGACCGAGGATCGCCGCCATCGAGCCCGGATGCAGGCGCGCAGCCTCTGCCATCGCAAGCCCCCGCTCGCGCACGAACCCGATCGCCTCGCCCGTTCCCATTGCCGAGACCGATGCGAGTGCGGCAAACTCGCCGACGGAGTGCCCGACGACGACATCCGGCTCGAGCCCATCGGCCCGGATCGCTGCCAGGATCGCAAGCGACGTTGCGATCAACGCCGGCTGCTGAATCTCGGTGTCGACCAGCTCCTCGAGCGGCGTATCGAAGCAGAGCTTCTGGAGATCGAGGCCGGAGGCCTCGCTGCCGGCGCGATAGACATCCATCGCGGCGGGCACAGCCTCCGCGAGCTCCCGCCCCATTCCGGCCTCGAGCGCTCCCTGCCCCGGAAAACAGAACGCAACCTTGCCCATCTCAATCCTCCTCCCTCATCGTGCGCCTTTTCCCTGCGCGAACCGTAGAACGCCACATCTAGAAGTTCTGCCTAGGCAGAACTTCTCCATTCCAGCAACGCCGAGCCCCACGTGAGGCCGGCACCCATTCCCGTCATCAACACGAGCGCTCCGTCCGTGAGACGACCTTCAGCCCGCGCATCGGCAAGCGCGAGCGGGATCGATCCGGACGAGGTGTTCCCGAAACGGTCGACATTGACGACCGTCTTCTCCGGAGCGATACCGAGCTTGCCAACGGCGTAATCGATGATGCGCTTGTTTGCCTGGTGCGGGACGTACACGTCGACCTCGTCGATTGTCTTGCCGCATTGCTCGAGGACTGCGTCCGCCGACGAGACCATCACGCGGGTCGCGAACTTGAATACCTCACGGCCGTTCATCATCAACGCGGGCTTCGGGCCGTCGTAGTGACGCGAGCCGCTGCCCGGATAGCAGAGGTGGATGCCGCCGCCGCCGTCGGCGCCGAGCTCGAAGCCCAGGAACCCGCCGGCCGAGACGGGCTCCATCACCACCGCTCCGGCGCCGTCGCCGAACAGAACGACCGTCGAACGGTCATCCCAGTCGAGGACCTTCGAGAGCAGGTCGCCCCCTACGACAAGCGCTTTCTTCGAGAGCCCCGATGCGAGCATCCCGTAGGCCTGGGCAATCGCGTACATGAAGCCCGTGCAGCCGGCGAGCAGGTCGTAGGCGGCGGC
>JAYTJO010000554.1:0-2660 GCA_043730975.1 Thermoleophilia bacterium
CCCGCGCTGAAGCTCGAAGCACCACGGGCCTGACCCTGATCGCCGAGCAGGAACTGAACGAAGAAAGTGCAGTTGAATCCGACGAAGAGCAGGATCGCCGACCAGCGAGTGAGAGTCTCACCGAGCAGCCGGCCAAAGATCTTCGGCCACCAGTAGACGACACCGCCGAGCATCGCCAGGAGTGCCGTGCCCCAGAGGAGATAGTGCGCGTGGGCGACACCGAACGACGTTCCTCGGAGGCCGCGGTCGTTGCCAAAGATCGCGAGGACGAGTGCAGAGAGGAGCCCGATCCCGAAGAGGGCGATCGCTCCGCCCGCGAAGAGCAGCGGTGCCGTCCAGCGCAGCGACGCCCGCGCCTTCCACAGGGTGCTCTCGAGCAGCCAGACCGCAACGACAGACGGAATGGTGGCAACGATCGCGAGAAGGAGCAGCACCACGCTCGGCTTCGCGCCGATCCCGGTCGAGTAGGCGTGATAGAGCACGAGCGCAATCGTCAGCCCACCGACGCCGACGAGTGCCTGCCCGAGCATGCGGACGTTCGCGATCGTTCTCCCCGCGAACACGGTGACGATCTCGGCGAGGATCCCGAAGATGGGAACGAGTGCTGCATAGGCGAACGACTGGCCGAAGAGCCAGATCAACTTCGGCTCGACCGTGTCACCGTCGAGGAAAAAGTCGAACGACCCGGAGAATTCGCGCTCGAGGAGAACGAGGAGGAGCCCGAGCGCCGCGATCGGCACGAGCACAATGGACAGCCACGACCACACGTAGACCGACCAGGTGAACATCGGTGCGGTCGACCACTCCATTCCCTCGGTGCGGAGAGTCTGGATCGTTGCGATCAGGTTCGTGGCAGAGAGGAGCAGCGAGATCGCAAGGAGCAACAGCCCCATCAGCCAGAGGCCGACGCCGTTGCCCTGCTGGGCGAGGGCGAGAGGGGGAAGTCCGGTCCAGCCGGCCTGGGAGGCTCCTCCGCCCGCGAACGCGGAGAGCGTGACGGCAGCGCCCCCGAACACGAACAGCCACAGGGCCGCTGCAGCCGTGCCCGGCATCGCGATCGTGCGGGCCCCGATCATCAGCGGCACGAGGTATGTGGCGAGGCCGGTGACGACAGGAAGGAGAACGAAGAAGACGAGCAGCGTGCCGTGCATGGTGAGGACTTCGCGGTACGTCCCGCTCCCGAGAATCGAGGCGTCAGGCCGCGTGACCTGCAGGCGCATCAGAAGCGTCAGGATCCCCGCGATGACAAAGAACACGCCGGCCCAACCGAGATAGAGCGCGCCGATCCGCTTGTGATCGACGGATACGAGCCAGCTCGCGACGCGGCCGCGGTGCCAATCAGCTGCCGGCTGGCCGGGGCTGCTCATCGAAGGTTTCTCGTTGTCATGCGGTCGTTGGTCATCGAGATGTCATTCTAGGGGCGAGGCGCGCGTGTCGGGGAGGGCATGCACCAAGCAGCGTATTCGGCCCGATCGACCGTAAGGCTGGGTTGCCTTGCTGTTGATCGGGACGGATACGATGAGCAGCGTGCAGGCCCCCATCCGCGCGTGCGGATCTCCCACGTCAGGCCCCTGAGCTATGAGCGACGAGACTCGACAGAAGACCCGCGTTCGACTCCCATCGGATGTGACCCGACCGTTCGAGGTGTTCGTGAACGGCGTCCCACAGCGCGAGGGAGCGGACTACATCGTTCGCGACGGTGCCCTCGTCTTCGAGCGGCCGATGAAGGAGGAAGGGAAGCTCGGGCTGATGCGCTGGGCGTCGATCACGCTCGGGATCGCCGGTTCCTACAAGCAGAACGACTCGGTCGACGTCGCCTACGAGCGTGACGGCCGCAAGGTCGTCGCTGCGAAGCTACCCGTCGACGTGATGGAGTCGTAGGGGCGGGAACTTGCCCGCCGCTATCCCCCGCGCGGGACGACCACCAACCACGCGAACCCGAGCGCACCGCGGTACACGGCCTCGTACTGCTCACGTCGCGTCGCCGCGAACGCGCGCGCTTCCGGGTCGCCCGACGTCTCGAGCCCCGAGCGCCAGGCGGCCTCGAAGGCGTCCCACTCGGCCAGCGTGGAGACGTCGTCGTGCTCGATCCTGAACCCGGCGTCCTCTGCGGCGGCGCGAAGAGCGCTGCGGTCGGGGAGCTCTCCGATCACCTTGAGCTGCTCGGGCGTCGGCGCTTGCTCCCAGAACCCGTCGGCGAACAGGACCCTCCCGCCGGGGACGACGCACTCGCGCAGCGACTGCAGTGCGGCACCGGCGTCGCCGAACGCATGTGAGGCTGCGACGCACATCACGATGTCCGCCCGGTCGACGAACGTCGCGGCGTCCGCTTCGACGAGTTCGACTCGCGCCTGCAGCGAGCGTTCGGCGGCCGCTCTCACGCCCTGTCGAGCGCACCGCGCTCGCTGTCGACCCCTGTCCCGGTCGTCGCGGGGTGCGCCGCGAGGATCCGAAGCAGCAGCTCGCCCCAGCCGCACCCGAGGTCGAGGACGTGATGGCCGGGCGAGATCGGCAGTGACGCCACAAGGGCCGTGGCGCGCTCCTCCGACAGAGGAGCGTTGAACGTCAGCCCCGCGTGGGCGAGCCGCCGGAAGTCGTCACGCACGATCGGATGCCTCCGCAGCGCGCCGCAGCCGCGTCGCCTCCGCAGGGCCGAGCTG
>JAYTJO010000555.1:0-1566 GCA_043730975.1 Thermoleophilia bacterium
GGTTCACGGTCGCAGAGCCGCTCGAGGTGAACGGCATCGGGTCGCCGGCCGATCGCAAGCGTCGGGTGCAGGAGCTGCTCGAGGTCGTCGGGCTCAGCCCTGAGCACTACAACCGATTTCCTCACGAGTTCTCCGGCGGCCAGCGGCAGCGCATCGGCGTCGCGCGGGCGCTCGCGGTGAACCCGAAGCTGATCGTCTGCGACGAGCCCGTCTCGGCTCTCGATGTCTCGGTGCAGGCCCAGATTCTCAACCTCCTCAAGGATCTCCAGCGCGAGTTCGGTTTGACGTACGTGGTGATTGCCCACGATCTCAACGTCGTCAGGCACATCTCCGACCGGGTGATGGTCATGTACCTGGGGAAGATCGTCGAGCTTGCGTCGGATCGAGAGCTCTACAAGCACCCGCTCCACCCCTACACGGGAGCGCTGATGTCGGCCGTTCCGGCTCCGAACCCCAAGCTCGCCCGGGAACGCAGGCCGATCGTGCTCGAAGGCGATGTCCCCAATCCGATCAATCCCCCGGACGGTTGCCGGTTCCATCCCCGGTGTCCGCGTGTCCAGAGCGGGGTCTGTGACGTCGACGAGCCGGAGCTGCTCGAGTCCGCGACAGGCCACTCCCGCGCCTGCCACTTTCCTCTCGAGCACTGGCCCATGTCACCCGAGGAGCTCCGACAGCCTGCGTCGGTCGCACCGACGTTGACGGCCACGTGATTCGCGCCGCCCGCCGAGCAAAACTGCCCGTCATCCTGCTCGGCAGCATTGTCGTGATCATTGCGGTCGTCGCTGTTCTTGCAGGCGCGTCAGCCCAGCGAGGGCTCTCACTCGGCCTCTACGCCGTCGGGTCGTTCCTGACTGTCGTCGGGTTCGGGCTCGGCACGAGGAACGCATTCCGGTCGGCCGAGAGTCGAGACGCGCATAGCCAGGATCGGTTTGCGGATCTCTGGGAAACGACGGAGGCGGCAGCCTTGCTCATCGTGATGGGCCTCGTGCTTCTCGTTGCCGGCGTCGCGGTGGACGAGCGTGTGCGCCTGATCTGATTGACGAGCGTGAGCGTTGATGCGAGACCAGGCGATGGTAGGACAGCAGCACCGCACTAACCGAACGGACGATGCGCCGTCTCACCGGGTATGACGTGGGTCCGATCATCATCCTGTGAGCGAGCACGGTTCGCTGCGGCACTCGCTCCCGACGGAACCCTGTCGGAGACCGAGAAGCGGATGCTCGCACGTCATCTCGAGCGCTGCGCGTCGTGCAGCGCCTTCGCCGCCACTGTTGCCGCGTTCACGGCGGAGCTCCGCGCGACGCCGCTCGCCGAGCTACAAGCCGGCCGCGGCGGTTTCAAGGCCGGAGACCACCGGCGGGGAGCTCTGAGTCGGTTGCCGCGCCCGAGTCGGCCGCGGACGCTGCGCCTGCCACTCGTGGCCGCGACGGCCGCAGCTGCCAGCATGCTCATCACGTCAATCGTGGTGAACAGCCAGTCGACCGATGGCGTGGTTGCACGCTCTCCCGGTGTCCTCGTCGTCTACGCGAGCGCGGAGGACGATGCGGCAATGAGGCGAGGCTTGCG
>JAYTJO010000556.1:0-3750 GCA_043730975.1 Thermoleophilia bacterium
GTCCTCGCTCGTGTGCTGCAGCGCTTCGTTGTGACGTCGCTCGAATCCGATCGAGGAGAACGGGTTGCTCGAGAGCCCGCGTCCGCAGACGGAACCTCCGATATGGCTCGGGTAGACGATCACTCCGTCGTCGAGCTGGAGCAGCTTTTTCACGGACGAGTAGAGCTCGCGGGCGAGCGGCTCGGGATTACCCTCCGCATGCAGGTCCGGGCGCCCGACGTCGCCGACGAGCAGGGAGTCGCCCGTGAACACGAGCCAGGGCTCGAGTGTGCCACGTCGTCTGTCTGCAACGGTGAAGGCGAGATGCGCCGGCGCGTGGCCGGGCGTCGAGAGGGCCGTGACGACCGTATTGCCGAGTTCCACAACGTCACCGTCAGCAAGCTCCGCGTGGTCGAAGTCGACACCCGCATCCTCCGGCAGATACGCGGTGGCACCGGTCCGCTCGACGAGCGCCGGTAGCCCGGAGACATGATCGGCCTGAACGTGGGTCTCGAAGACGGCGACGATCGGTGACCCGATCGCAGCTGCAGCCTCCAGATAGGCGTCGACGAGGTCGATGTGTGGATCCACGACTCCGAGCTGGTTCATGGATGTGCACCCGAACAGATAGCTCGCGCACGACGTGCTCTCGACGAGGAACGGGCGCAGGATCATGGAGGAACACTACGCCGACCCGGATGTTGGCGCTACCGAGATCGAAGATCGCTGCAGTACGGAACGCCTTTTCGCGTGTCGCGCAGCGTTCATCCCATACGCGAGCAGTTGCGGCGGGTAGCCGTCTAGCCTGTCGCTTCCCACCACTCGGGGTGTCCTACCGCCGTCTCATCCGGCACCGGATACGAGCCGTGGAGGTGATCAGCTTCCACCGATCGTCCTCTCGCACGAACACGGCAGTGAATCGGAGGCGAAACGGCTGACCGCCCGGGATCGTGAACTGGGGCTTCGCGATCGCCCAGCCGGTCTCGCCATTCCCCCATGCTTCGACGGATCCCGGGTCGATGAGAACCCCTTCGAGCCCGTAGGCTCCTCTCGCCGCCTCCTGCCCGGAAAACCACTCCCGCGCACTGCTCCCGACCGCCAGGATCGCTTCCTCGCTCGACACGACCTCGTCATACGTCGAGAGGTCACCCGAGGCATTCTTGGCGAAGAACGTGGCCAGCGCCTGTGCAACGGCGTGTGATTGGCGCACCGTGCTCCTCCCGCACATGGTGGTTGCTCGATCCTACTAGTAGCTGCGGTGCTCGCTTGCGAATCGCACCATGACAGCGTGAGTGATACTTCGCTGAGATCGAGCGAAGGGACATCATGGATCGCAATCAGCTGCGCGAAGCACAGGAGCCGCTCAAGGACCGCTACAGGGAGGACCCGGCGCAGGCTCTGGTGACGCTCTCGGCTACCGGACGGCTCGGGGAGGGACTCACGTGCTCGGTGACGACAGGCCGTGCGCTCGCGGAGGCCGGCTTGCACCCGGCGACCGGTGGTGACGGCACGCACCTGTGCTCGGGGGACATGTTGCTCGAAGCGCTCGTAGCGTGTGCGGGAGTCACGTTGCAGGCGGTTGCTACATCGATTGGGGTCGACGTGACGTCGGGAAGCGTTCGAGCGGAGGGCGATCTCGACTTCCGCGGTACGCTCGCCGTCTCGAAGGATGCTCCGGTTGGGTTCCGTTCGATCCGGCTTGGATTCGACCTCGAGACCGTTGCGAGCGACGAGCAGCTCGACACGCTGCTCAAGCTGACGGAACGCTACTGCGTCGTCTATCAGACACTCGCGACGAGCCCGACGCTTGCGACCTCGTGGGCGGTGGTCGCGCGCTGAGCTCGATGTCGCGGACGTGCGTGTGCGAGAGTTAGTGGATGCTTCTCTACAACTCTTCGGTCTCCGGAAATTGCTACAAGGTTCGCCTCCTTGCGGCGCACCTCGGCGTGCCGCTCGAGCTCCACGAGCTCAGCGTCGTCGACCGCTCGGATCGGCCCGACGTGATCGGCGATCTCAACCCGGCGCTGCGCGTGCCGACGCTCGTGCTCGACGACGGGCGCGGGTTGCCCGAGTCGAACGCGATCCTCTGGTACCTCGGCGACGGCAGCGACTACGTCCCAACCGATCGGTACGAGCGAGCGCAGGTCCTGCAGTGGCAGTTCTTCGAGCAGTACCAGCACGAGCCGGCGATCGCCGTCGCCCGGTTCCTGCTCACCTACTCTGGCGAGGCGGAGAAGCACGCGGACCGGATCGAGCGGGAGACCCGGAACGGCTACGCGGTGCTCGACATCATGGAGCGCTACCTCGCCGGCCACGCCTTCTTCGTAGGCGAGCGCTACTCGATCGCCGACATCTCGCTGTACGCGTACACGCACGTGGCGCACGAGGGTGGCTTCGATCTCGAGGGCTATCGAGCGATCCGTGCCTGGCTCGACCGTGTCGCCGCGCAGCCCGGCCACACGACGATCTACGCCTAGCCTTCCGTGTTCATCATCGCCGGCGCGGCAGTCTCGAAGTACTCCCAGATGAGCGAGTCGAGCTCGACGGGGAGCGCCTGCTCATCGAGCGACGCACGCATATGGCCAAGCCAGCGCTCGCCCGCCTCCCGATCGATCGCGAAGTGCGCGTGGCGCATACGCAGCCGGGGATGACCGCGCCGTTCCGAGTACGTCGTGGGGCCACCCCAGTACTGTTCGAGGAAGAGGCGGAGGCGCTCCTCCGCCGGCCCGAGGTCGCTGCCGGGATACATCGGGCGCAGGACGGGTTCGGTCTCGACCCGTCCGTAGAATGCTGCCACGAGGCGGTCGAAGAACACGTGGCCGCCGAACGCCTCGAAGGGTGTGATCGATGGGTCGGTGGGGCGGATCACGACATCATTCTGCCCGGCCCGAGGAATGCGTCGGGCCGCAGCAGCCAATCAGGGCGTCCGATACGGTCAGCGGGATGACCGTCCGCGTCCGCTTCGCACCGAGTCCGACCGGGTCGCTTCACCTCGGCAATGCGCTGAGCGCCGTCGCCAACCGCACGTACGCCGACGAGCACAACGGCGCGTTCGTGCTCCGGATCGACGATACGGATCCGGAGCGAAGCGTCGTCGGTGGGGAAGACGCGATTCTCACGGATCTCGAATGGCTGGGAGTCACGTGGGATGAAGGCCCGATCAGCCAGAGCTCGCGCGCCGAACGACACGCCGAGGCCGCGGCGCTCGCGCTCGAGACCGGGGCCGTCCGGGACGCGGATGGGTCGATTCGGCTCGGTGGGACGACCCTTGCGCGCGCCGACGGGACGGCGACCTACCAGCTCGCAACCGTCGTCGACGATCTCGACCTCGGCATCACGCACATCATCCGCGGTTCCGATCATCGGCCGAACGAGGAGGTGCAACAGCGGATCGCCCGCTCGCTCGGCGGCGAGTTGCCGGAGGTCATCCACCACGGGCTACTCCTCGGTGACGACGGCAAGAAGCTCTCCAAGCGCGCGGAGCACGCTTCGGTGAGCGACCTTCGTGAAGAGGGTATCCCCGCTGCGTCCGTTCGCGCGTATCTCGAGGAGCTCGGGCTCCCTCGGCATGACGTCCACCTCGATATTCCCCGCATCCACCGACTTGCGATCGATGCGATCGCGGGGATGAGCGACGCTGACTTGGCAGCGGCGGCAGGCGCACCGGTCGACCTCGCGCGCGCACTTCGCGGCGCCCGCACGCTCTTGGAGGCACGGGAGATCACGCAGCAGATCCTCGAGCCTGCCGGCGTCTCCCTCGGAGACGAGGCA
>JAYTJO010000557.1:0-8688 GCA_043730975.1 Thermoleophilia bacterium
GTCTTGCGGTCGCCCCTGCAGGTACGAGTTGATCTGCTCCTGGAACGTGTTGTGGTCGACGGTATTGACGTCGACCTTGGTTCCGGTCTTCGCGGTGAAGGCCTTGAAGACGTTGGCGTACGCCTTCTTCGGCACCGGGTCCGACGCGTTCGAGCCGAAGCTCGTCGAGCCCGCCGCCGCCGACTTGAAGATCGAGGACGAAAGCCCGCGGGCCGATGCGCCGCTGGCCGACAGGCCGTACGCTGCCGCGGCTCCGGCAGCACCGGTGACGAGGAGCTTGCGCCGCGAGACCCCGGTGGCGCTCACCTCCGACGGGCCGGAGCTGGAGTGTCTTGCATCCGACATGAATTCCTCCTTCGTGATGTTCCCGGATCGATCAGGTTCGAACAGAACCGAAACCGATCGCCGGGCTCGCATTCCGAGGTAGCCTCCCACGATTCATACGGCAATGTCAAGGACCGGTTTTCTCATGGTGATCGTGCGCTCTTGACTCAGCGTGTCCGAGCGTGTTGGGTATTGGTGGCGATTGATCTGCTGGTCGTCACTCTGTGTCCTCCCTCGGAAAGAGCGGTTCACCCTTCATGCTTGCCGGTCAACGTCAACGACTGATCCTCGACGAGGTTCGTCGGCTCGGGGCCGTTCGCGTCGGAGCGCTGACCGACCTGCTCTCGGTCTCCGAGATGACGGTGCGGCGCGACCTCGACGCACTGGCCGCGTCGGGTCTCGTCGAGAAGGTGCACGGCGGGGCCACGGCAACCCGGAGGCTGAGCGCCGACGAGCCCGGCTTCGAAGCGAAGTCCCATCGGCAACTCGCGGAGAAGGACGCAATCGCACGTGCGGCGGCAGAGCTCGTCCGGCCCGGGCAGGCGATAGCGCTCACGGCCGGAACGACAACCTGGCGGTTCGCGCTCCACATCATGGAGGTGCCCGACCTCACCGTCGTGACGAACTCGATCGGGGTGGCGAATGTCCTCCGGCACGAGCCGCGACCGGACCTCACGGTCGTCCTGACAGGCGGAGTCCGAACGCCCTCCGATGCCCTCGTTGGACCGATAGCGATGACGGCGCTCGGCTCCCTTCACGTCGACGTGCTGTTCATGGGAGTTCACGGGATGACGGACGAGCCTGGCTTCACTACACCGAACCTGCTCGAGGCCGAGACGAATCGCTCGTTCGTGGGCATGGCCGAGCAGGTCGTCGTGATGGCGGACAGCACGAAGTGGGGAATCAGAGGCCTGAGCTGCTTCGCGACGCTCGACGAGGCTGACGTCCTCGTCTCGGACTGCGCGCTGCCGTCAGCGGCCAGGCGGATCGCAGAGGAGCGCATCGGCGAGGTGATCCTCGCACCCATCGCCCGGTCGTCAAAGGGCCGCGGCGCTACTCGGAGCGGGAGCGCTGTCTCGTGAGCGACCTTGCCACCAGATCGAGCGAAGCCGTCGCCGTGCAAGAACCCACGCTCGCGGAGCTCCGCACCGACGTCCACACCGGAGCTCAGACGTACATCGTCGGGTCGCGTCAGGCGCGCCCGAACCTGCCCCTTAGCGGCTGCCCGTTCTGCCCGGGAGGACTCGAGGCACCCGAGCCCTACGACGTGACGTGGTTCCGGAACCGGTGGCCCGCTCTCCCTGACGATCGGTGCGAGGTGGTTCTCTATACATCCCGCCACGACGCCACGTTCTGGTCGCTTGGGATGGCCGGCGCCCGGCAAGTCGTCGACCTCTGGGCAGAGCGCACCGCCGCGCTCGGCGAACGCGCGGACATCTCATACGTGCTCGTGTTCGAGAACCGAGGAGCCGAGGTCGGCGCCACCATCGCGCATCCTCACGGCCAGATCTATGCGTTCGACCGGATCCCGCCGCAACCCTTGCTCGAACTCGAGCGCGGGGACGTCTTCTCCGAGCCCGCAGATCGCCTCGTCGCTACAGCCCCGGGGTGGCGCGCCTGGGTTCCGGCGGCACCCGTCTTTCCCTACGCACTGGTGCTCGTCCCCGACGAGCTCATCCCCGACCTCCCGGCTCTCGACGGCCCTGGGCGCGACGGGCTGGCCTCACTCCTCGTTGACGTGCTCGAGAGGCTCGACCGCGTGTTTGACGACGAGACGCCGTACATGCTCTGGATCCACCAGCGCCCGTTCGACGGTGGCGACTGGCCGCAGGCCCGCCTGCATGTCGAGATCGTCTCACCCTGGCGCGCGGCGGGGGTGCCGCGGTTCGTCGCCGCGGGCGAGCTCGGAGCCGGGCTCTTCTTCGATCCGGTTCCCCCCGATGAAGCGGCTCGCTCGCTGCGCGACGCTCTTCCAGCGCGTCGGTGAGCGGCGCCCGCCCTTCCGCGCTCGAGACGCTGCTCTTCCTCGGAGGCCGTCGGAGCTGGGAGAACCCGGAGCTGCCGAGTCTCAACCGGCTCCAGCCACGGGCGACCCTCGCCCCGTTCCCGACGCAGGAGCTCGCTGCGACGCTTGACCAGGCGAGGTCACCGCTCTACCGATCTCTCGACGGCGCCTGGGAGTTTCGGCTCGTCGACCGCCCCGAGACGGCGCCTGCCGCACTCCGTCAGCTGAAGGGGTGGGACAAGGTCGACGTGCCGTCCCTGTGGACGATGCAGGGGTACGACCGCCCGCACTACACGAACGTCGTCATGCCCTTCGAGGGCTCGCCGCCACACGTCCCGGCTGAGAATCCGACCGGAATCTACCGTCGCTCGTTCTCCGTCCCACGCGGTTGGCGGGGTCGGCGGATCGTGCTCGGCTTCGGCGGCGCCGAGGGAGCGCTCTACGTGCTCGTCAACGGCGCGCCCGTCGGGATGTCGAAGGACTCCCGCACGCCCGCCGAGTTCGACGTCACCGAGCTCATCCACCATGACGGGCCGAACGACCTCGTCGCCGTCATCGTCCGCTGGTCCGACGCGAGCTTCATCGAGGATCAGGATCAGTGGTGGCACGCGGGCCTCTCGCGCGGCGTCTATCTGTACGCGACCGGCGCGACATACATCGCGGACATCTTCGCCCGCGGCGACCTCGACTCCGACTACCGCAGCGGAAACCTCGTCGTCACGGCATCCGTTGGCCACCCAGCGGGGGGCGAGGAGCTCGAGGCTCGCCTGCTCGCACCCGGAGGGAAGGTTGTTGCCAAAGGAGCCTTCCGCGACACGCTCGAGCTCGCGGTGAAGTCACCACGCCGCTGGTCGGCGGAGGAGCCCAACCTGTACACGCTCGTCGTCACGCTCGAGGGCGGCGAGAGCGTCGCCTGCCGCGTCGGCTTCCGCCGCGTCGAGCTGCGCGACGGCAGGCTGCTCGTCAACGGCAAGGCGGTGCTGATCCGCGGAGTCAACCGCCACGATCACGATGACACGCTCGGGCGCGTCGTCAGCCGGGAGCTGATGGAGACCGACGCCCGTCTGATGAAGCAGTCCAACATCAACGCCGTACGAACGTCGCACTACCCGAACGACCCCTACTGGCTCGACCTCTGCGATCGCTACGGCCTCTACGTCGTCGACGAGGCAAACATCGAGTCACACGCCTTCTATGACGAGATCTGCCGTGATCCCCGCTACACGAGCGCGTTCGTCGAGCGCGTTCGGAACATGGTCGAGCGCGACAAGAATCACCCGAGTGTCATCCTCTGGTCGCTCGGCAACGAAAGCGGATACGGCCCGAATCACGATGCAGCAGCGGGCTGGCTTCGCGCGCGCGATCCGTCGCGACCGCTCCACTACGAGGGCGCGATCGCGAAGGATTGGTCGGGTGGGCACATGGCGACGGACATCGTCTGCCCCATGTATCCATCGGTCGAGGAGATCGAGGAATGGGCAACGACGACCCGCGACTCCCGTCCCCTCATTCTCTGTGAGTTCTCGCACGCGATGGGCAACGCGGGAGGGCTCTCCGACTACTACGCCGCCTTCGAGCGGCACGGCGCGCTACAGGGTGGCTTCATCTGGGAGTGGCTCGACCACGGCATCCGCCAGGTCGACGCCCGAGGGAGGAGCTACTGGGCCTACGGTGGCGATTTTGGCGATATCCCGAATGACGCCAACTTCTGCGCGGACGGCCTGGTCTGGCCTGACCGCAAGCCGCATCCCGGGCTTCACGAGCTGAAGTTCCTGGCCCGCCCAGTGTCGGTCCAGTCGAAGGGTGGTGGCCGGTTCCGGATCCACAACCGTCGTGACTTTGTCGACCTCTCCGATCTCCGGGGAGCGTGGGAGCTGACCATCGACGGGTCGGTCGTGCGGCGCGGCACACTGCCGTCGCTGCGGGTGCCACCGCAGGGGACGCTCGACGTGCGCGTCGACATCGGATCAGACGCGCCGGGCGAGCGGTTCCTCACCTTCAGGTTCTTCCTCCGACGGGCCACCGAATGGGCGTCACAAGGACACGAGGTCGCGTGGCAGCAACTCGCGCTGCCCTCCCGCCGTGTGCGCTCGACCGATCGTCTCGAGCAGGCGCGGCTGGCCGAGACCCGCGGAAAGATCGTGCTCGAAGCCGGCGGCACGCGGGCCGTAGTCGACAGTGCCACGGGAGCGCTGAGAGAGCTCAGGCACGCAGGGGAGCGAAACGTCCTTCGCGCCGGTCCGGCTCTGCAGCTCTGGCGCGCGGCAACCGACAACGATGGTCTCCGGCTGCTGCCGGAGCGCAGCACCGGCGTGCTCGGCCGCTGGCTCGAGCTGGGGCTCGATCGGATTGAGCGGCGCGTCGAGTCAGTGCGCCCCGTTCCCGGAGGGGTCGATGTCGTCGAGACCCTCTCCGGCCGAGAGAGGTGGGACGACATCGCCCACCGTCACCGCTACCGCATGCTCGACTCCGGCGGCCTGCTCGTCGAGCACGACGTCGCCATCGGGCCTGATCTCCGCGACCTACCACGGGTCGGCGTTGTCCTCGGACTGGCTCCGGGCCTCGAGCGGCTCGAGTGGTTTGGCCGCGGCCCCTGGGACGACTACGCAGACCGGCTCGCGTCGACCGTCGTCGGCCGCTTCCAGAGCACCGTACGCGATCAGTACGTCCCCTACATCCTCCCGCAGGAGCACGGCCACCACAGCCAGGCCAGGTGGCTGACGCTGACCAACACATCGGGCTTCGGGCTTGACGTCCGAGGCCGCCCAGCGATCGGTTTCACGGCCAGCCACTTCACCGCAGCCGACCTCTACGCGGCCCGCCACACGTGTGATCTCGAGCCGCGACGGGACATCGTCCTGAGCCTCGACCACGCCCAGCGCGGGCTCGGCACGGCCGCGTGTGGTCCGGACACGGCTCCGCGCTACCGCCTGACGGAAGCCGCGTACCGGTTCTCGTACCTTCTCCGGCCCCGCGTCCGATAGCGCGATGGATCAGCGGACGAGGGCGCCACTCGATGGGCGCACGACGAGCGTCCGGCCGCCCTTGCCGGCTCGCCGTACGTACTCCGTCGCGATCCTGTCAGCCACCTCGCCCGACCTCTCCGCGTCGACAAGCACGAGGACGGACCCTCCGAACCCACCTCCGAGTAGCCGCGCACCCCGCGCACCTGCCGCCTCCGCCAGCTCCACGAGCAGGTCAAGCTCGGGGATCGACACCTCGTAGTCGTCCCGCAGGCTCGCATGGCTCTCGCCAAGGAGCCTGCCGGCCGTCGCGCGGTCGCACCGTTCGAGCGCCGCCGCGAACTCTCGAACGCGCTCGTTCTCGGTCAGAACGTGCCTCAGCCGGCGGCACGGGACGTCATCGAGCCCGACGAGGGCCGAGCTGTCGAACTCGGTGGAGCGCTCGACGCCGACAAGCCGCATCGCGTGCTCGAGCTGAGCACGCCGCTCACCATAGGCGGTGTTCTCGAGGCTCCGACCGACTCCGGAGTCGACGATCAGCAACCCGGTATCCGACGGCATGGGGATCAGTCGGTGCTCGAGTGTGGCGCAATCGAGCAAGATCGCGGCACCATCGCGCCCGAGCACGCACGCTGCCTGGTCGAGGATCCCGCACGGCACCCCGACCGCGCGTAACTCTGCCCGCTGGCACGTGAGCGCGAGCTCGAGCGGCTCGAGCTCGAAGTCGGCAACGGCACAGAGTGCGAGTGCAACCGCGACCTCGACCGCAGCGGACGAAGAAAGGCCGGATCCGGCTGGGAGGTCCGACGAGAGCGTGCCAATCAGGCCCACAGGCGGGCGGCCGACGGCGGCCAGCTCGGCGGCGACCGCCTGCACGTAGCGCATCCAGCCCGAGGCGGCCGCGCCGCCGCCGTCGGCGGGAACGGGCTCGGCGACCCCGTACCCTTCAGAGCTGAGCGTGATCTCCTCGGCGGCGGCGGCCTCGAGGGTGATCCCGAACTGGATCGCGATCGGCAGCACGAGGCCGCCGCTGTAGTCGGTGTGCTCTCCGATCAGGTTCACCCGGCCGGGGGCCCAGGTGACGACCGTCGGCTTGGTCGGCATACGCATCAGGAGACGGTAGCGGCTCGACCCGCGGCGGGAAATGCCGGGCGAGGCTCCAAGCCTTTCGGCAATCCGTCTTCCTGCGCGGCGGAAACCCCACCCGCAAACGTCGTTCCTGCAGCAACGACGGCTGAAAACGCTGAGCCATCGTCAGTGGTCGGGGAACGCCATCCAGACGTCCGTGCCTTCATCGTCCTCGATGTGCGCCGAGCCGCCGTGCGAGCGGGCGATCACATCCACGATCGCGAGACCGAGCCCGGAGCCGGAGCTAGATCGCGCGCCGTCCGCCCGCGCGAATCGCTCGAACGCGTGCGGTCGGAGGTCGTCCGGGAAGTGGCCTTCGTCCCGGACATGGAGCTCGACGGTGCCTTCGCTGTGCACTGCCGCAAGGACGACGGTGCCCCGCCCGTGACGAAGAGCGTTGTCGACGAGGTTGCCGAGCGCCTGCTCGACACGTAGTCGATCGCC
The DNA here is from genome assembly GCA_043730975.1 of Thermoleophilia bacterium. Lineage (GTDB taxonomy): Bacteria > Actinomycetota > Thermoleophilia > Gaiellales > Gaiellaceae > Gaiella. The sequence goes on from JAYTJO010000557.1 coordinate 6,865, forward strand.
GGGGAACGCCAGATCGGGTGGAATCGCCACGATCTCCAGTGCCCTGCCGGCTCCTGAGGCTTCTGCCGCGACGCGAGCCTGGACGGCCTCGAAGAGGGCTTTGACCCTGATCTGCTCGCGACGCACCGGCAGCTCGCCTTCGTCCGCCTGGGCGAGGACGAGCATGTCCTCCGCGAGCCGTGAGAGACGCTCGGTTTCCTCCGCAGCAGACCTGATCGAGTCCGAGAGCTCCTCGTTCGAACGCGGGTGCCGAAGCGCGAGCTCGAGCTCGGTGCGAAGAAGCGCGAGCGGTGTCCTGAGCTCGTGGCTCGCATCGGCGATGAAGCGGCGTTCCCGGTCGAGAGCCAGCTCCAGCCTGCCGAGCATCTCATTCAGGCTCGATCCGAGCCGCCGGATCTCGTCGTCGGCGGCAGGCAGCGTGAGCCGGCGACCGGGCTCGACCGCCGAGACGGCAGCGGCTTCACGCCGCATCGACTCGACCGGCCGGAGCGCGGCGGTCGCTAGTCCGTACGCAAGCAGCGAAGCCAGCGCTAGCGCGACCGGCCCGCCAATCAGAAACAGGATCAGAAGCGTCTCGAGAGCGTCGCCTCGCGCCTCGAGCGACGTCCCGACGACCACGACGATCGACTCACCGTCGCTTGTCGTGGCAGGGGTTGCGAACAGGCGAACCCGTTCGTCCAGCAGGTTGAGCGGGCCGCGCTCCACGAGCACCGGGCCACGCAGAGAACGTGCCAGCTGAGCAGGCGTAAGCAGGGACGTGCTCCCGGCCTCGGGTGTGCGGTCGACGACCGTCCCTCGGGTATCGAGGAGCTGCGCAAAGCTCTCGCCCTCGTTCTCGAGGACGGGCTCGAGACCCGCGCCGAGGCCGGGTGCGGCCCGCGAGACCACCAGCCTCAGATCCCCGGCGCGGCCCCGCAGCCCCTGGTCGATCGACCGGTCGAGCGCGGCCTCGAGCCGCGTGGTCAGAAACACTCCAAGGGCGGCGAGGACGATTGCCATCGCAATCGCAAATGCAAGCGTCAGGCGCAGCCGAATCGGTATGCGTGATGACCTCGATGCCCGCTGTGAGCTCACTCGACGCCGCCGTCGCTTCGGAGCCGATACCCGGCGCCGCGCACGGTTTCGATCGACATGACCCCGAACGGTCGGTCCACCTTCTCGCGCAGATAACGGATGTAGACATCGATCACGTTCGAGCGATTCTCGTACGCGAAGTCCCAGGCGTGCTCAAGCAGGTCGAGCCTCGACAGAACCCTGCCCGGTCGGCGCATCATCACCTCGAGCAGTGCGAACTCCTTCGTCGAGAGCGTCACCTCGACCTCGCCGCGCCACACCCTCCGGGTCGATGGATCGAGACGAAGAGACCCGACCTCGACGATCGCCGGACGCTCGCCGGCGCCGCGCCGGGTCAACGCGCGCAGCCGCGCCAACAGCTCGGCGAACGAGAAGGGTTTCGTCAGGTAGTCGTCCGCACCGGCATCGAGACCGGTCACCCGATCGCCGACAGCTCCGCGCGCGGTCAGCATCACGATCGGCGCCCAGACACCCCTGTCTCGGAGCGTCCGGCATACCTCGAGCCCGTCGATGCCCGGCAAGACGATGTCGAGGACGACAGCATCGAACGGCGTCGACTCCGCCATCCAGAGCGCATCCTCGCCCGTCGCGGCGACGTCCGCGGCATAGCCCTCTTCGGCGAGGCCGCGCCTGAGGAGAGCAGCAAGCTTGGCTTCGTCCTCGACGATGAGCACGCGCATCTGTCCATTGTCCCTCGCCGAAGATGAGAATGGGGTGAGAGTCCGCGGATGCCCCGGAGGTTCGCTTCCG
>JAYTJO010000558.1:0-2608 GCA_043730975.1 Thermoleophilia bacterium
GAGGTCCTCGAGGGCGTTGAAGATCGCCATCCCCTTCGGATGCCAGAATGGCGACCCGGGCGAGTGCTCGTCGAAGTGGAAGAGGTCGAGCTCCGCCCCGAGGCGCCGATGATCACGCGCACGCGCCTCCACGAGCCGCTCGAGGTGGGCGTCGAGATCCTTCTGGCTGAAGAACGCCGTCCCGTAGATGCGCGTGAGCTGGGCGTTGTTCGAGTCGCCACGCCAGTAGGCGCCGGCGAGCGACGTGAGCTTGAACGCCTTGATCGGCGCGGAGGTCTGCAGGTGCGGGCCACGACAGAGATCCGTGAAGTCGCCCTGCGTGTAGAGCGAGATCGCGCCCTCGGCGGTCTCCACGAGCTCGACCTTGTACGGCTCAGCCTCCGCGGTAAACCGCGCGCGTGCCTCGTCGGCGGAGAGCTCCTCCCGCTCCCAGGAGCGCCCTTCGGTCAGCTCGCGCTGGACTTCAGCCTCGATCGCCTCGAGGTCGGCCTCGTGGATCGGGCTCGGGAAGTCGAAGTCGTAGTAGAAGCCGTTGTCGATCGGCGGGCCGATTGCCACCTTCACGCCCGGGTGCAGCCTGCGAACCGCTTCGGCGAGGAGGTGCGCAGCCGAGTGACGGAGGACTGCGAGCGCTTCGGGATCCTGCGTATCGCGCGTTGTCAGGATCTGCAGCTTCGCGCCGTCGGGGAGCGGCAACCGCAGATCCTGCGGCACTCCGTCCGTCTTGACGAGCACCGCCTGCTCGGCGAGCTTCGGGCCGATAGCCCGCGCCGCGTCGAGACCGCTGGCGCCGTCGGCGAGCTCGAGCTCCGTCGAATCGGGGAGGATGACCTTCATCGTCGCCGCCAAGGATAGTCGCGAGGCGCGAACGCGGCTCAGCCTCAGCTCAGCGAGAGAACAGTGAGGCCTGGAACGCGTCGGAAGGAACCGGCGTCGTCGGTCGCGACGTCGAGGCCGTGCGCGAGAGCGGTCGCGGCGATCCAGAGGTCGTGTGCGCCGATAGCTTCACCTTTGGACGCCAGACCGGCCCAGACGGACGCGTGAACGCGGGCGACCGCCTCGGTGATCGGGATCGGCTCGAATGCCGAGAGGAGATGCTCGACAAAGCTCTGCCGCTTGAGCCGGGTCGCTCCCTTCGCCCGGTGAACGCCGTGGAGGAGCTCGCTCACGGTGATGACGCTGATAGCTCGGTCGCGGTCGCCGAGAAGCTGCTCGAGGCGGCTTCCGCCTCGCTCGCGGTCGATCAGGAGAGTCGTGTCGATCAGGACGGCGGCCAAGGATCCTGCTCGACGTTGCGGCCGAGATCTGCAACGGCCTCGCGAACGTCGTCCCCGAACCGTGCATCGACGGGAGGCCCGCTCGAGACGAGCGCCCTGAAACGCTCAGCCGAGAGGAAGCGGGCACGTGGTGGTGCGATGACCGCGACGGTCGCCCCGCTTCGCGTGATCTCGATCTCTTCGCCCGCAGCGACGCGATTGAGAACCTCCGAGAAGTTCCGTGCAGCGGCGGTGGCGCTCAGGCGTGTCATCGCCCCAAGCATAGTCAGATAAATCAGATCTGGCAAGGACGGATGACACGAACCCGCTCCGAGCTCCTCGGGCCGGCTCGCGCGTCGGCCACCGACGCCCTGCATCGCGACGACCTCCTAGGTTCACTCGTGCGAGCGATACGCACACGACCGCTCGCCTGCCGACGAGAGATCCATGCCGCTGCCCGTCTACGCGGGTCCCTTTGCTCCCGCTCAGGCCGAACGACTTTTGTGGCGGGCCGGTTTCGGCCCGCGACCCGGTGAGGAGCGCGCACTCGCCGCACGGGGCCTCGACGGAGCCGTGGCGCAGTTACTTACGACGGGCCCCGACCGACTCGTGGGCCGAGCCCCGAAGGTCAACGGCAGGCGCCTCTACCCCCTCGACAAGTTTGGTCATGACCACCTCTGGTGGCTCGACCGCATGGTGCGCACGAGCCGCCCGCTGACGGAGCGGATGACGCTCGTCTGGCACGACTGGTTTGCCACCTCGAACGAGACGGTGGGCTCGCAGCGTCTGATGATCCGGCAGAACAACATGTTCCGTCGCTCGGGTCTCGGCTCGTTCCCGGGGCTCGTGCTGCGAGTGACCGAGAACCCTGCGATGTTGCTGTACCTGAACGGGCTCGAGAGTGAGAAGGGGGCGCCGAACGAGAACTACGCGCGCGAGTTGATGGAGCTCTTCACGCTCGGACACGGCTCCGGGTACACCGAGCGGGACGTCAGGGAGCAGGCCCGTGCTCTCACCGGCTTCACGGCGCGCTACAAGAATGGGTACGGCTGGGTCAAGTTCCGCTTCGATCCCAATCGGCACGACAATGCGATGAAGGTCGTCTTCGACAAGGCCGGCCCCTACGGCTGGAAGCAGGCGGTCAAGTTGACGCTCGAGCATCCGGCTCACAAGACGTTCTTCACGCGGAAGCTCTGGGGCTACTTCATCCCCGAGCCGGCCGACGACGAGACACAGGCTGCGCTCGAGGCGCTCTACATCCAGTCGGGCTACTCGACGAAGCAGGTTCTCGCCGCGATCCTCAAGCACCCGCGCCTCTACGAGGGGCCGCGCATGGTCAAGCCGCCTGCGGT
>JAYTJO010000559.1:0-9083 GCA_043730975.1 Thermoleophilia bacterium
CGCCTCGTCAACTCCGCCCCGCTGTAGTAGCGCTCAGCCACAGCACCTACCACCGCAGGCCGGGATCGAGGTCGCCCTCGGATGGATCGAACTCCTCCCAAGTAACGCGCACACGCATCCGAATCGGATCGTCGCCACCAGGCTCATAATCGTACGACCAGCTCAGCTTCGCGGCCTCCATCGCACGGTGGGCCTCAACCCCCCAGGCAAGTAGCCTCCGCGCGGCGTCGCTCTCCGTAATTCACTATTCTTCTTATCACGTATTACCGAGGTGGAATACGTGATCAAGTCTGCTCGACCACGTTGAGAACCGACTCAAGGTAATCCTCCAGCGCCACCATGAGTTCCTCAGGATGATCGGACACCACGTACTGCGCCTCTTCGCCCGGCTTCGGGTCCGTGATGCCTCCCACCGACGATCGATAACGACCGTCCGGGTCGCGAGCGAGGCCGCGAGCTGCGCCGGGCTTCTTGATGCTCCGGTGCACGACGTAGTCGTCTCTGAACGGCTTCACGCGCTCCGTCAGCGCTTCCGACCGTGAGACGACCTCTTCGTAACCGATGATCTCGCGGCTCTGCGCGAGCCTTGGGAGGTGTTTCGCGACGCCGGTATGGGTGCCAATGCTGTTTGTCCCGAGTGACCGATCGAGCAGGACAGCGATGTCGTCGAGGAGGATCCTCGCGAAGACGTAGAGCGTGTCAATCCGGTATTGGAGCCAGCGGTACGCGATTGTCCCGTCGGCCGCGATCGCCATTCGAGTTGGTGCCCCGCTCTCAAGCGCTGCCGACGACGCGCTCAGCCGTTGAAAGTCCTTCTGTGCTCCGTCAACATCGATGACAGAGAACGACAAGTAGTCCAGCGTCTCTCCAACCGAGCTAGCCGCGCGTTGAGCGCTACGCCCGTGGGCGCCAGGCCGCGGGCGACGGGCGAACTGGGTCAGCCGTTCCCGGTCGATAGCGACACCCTACGTTCGACCGGTGACGAGCGTAGGTCGCGCCCGGTCAGCGAAGCGACCGGTTTTGCGGAGTGCTAGACGGTCTGATCGTTTCCTCGCGCGAGGTTGCAACGGTCGCAGAGCGTTCGCAGATTGTCGAGACCGTGGTCGCCGCCTTTCGAGAAGGGCATAATATGATCGACGTGAAGAGCCGTCCCGATGTCGCGTGACGGGCTCCGACCGCAGAGCACGCATGCGTAGTTGTCCCGCTTGAATACCTTGAGCCTCAACTTGTCATTGAGCGTGCGTGATCTCGACCGCGCGGTCGGTCGATGCAGCCGCTCGAACTCAGCATCCAGGCTCTTGAACGCGAGGAACGCCTCGCAGGCCTTCGTCCAGCCACCGAAGCGATTGAGATATGGCTTCATGGAGTACCTCGACAGCGGCCCCTCGATCTCACTGTAGAACGGCTGCCGACCGAGTGACCGCCAGATCGTCTCGAGGTTGTCAAACAGCATTTCGTCGGACACATTCGTCTCGCGCGACTTCGCCAATCCCGCTTTCTCGATTGCCCCGTTCCATGATCCGAACCGGTTGATGTACGGCTTCACGGAGAACTTCCCTACCCGAAGGTAAGCCCGCTCAGAGAGCGCGGGTGACCCCAGCATCGAAGCCGCTCTCCGTAGGTCACTCAGCAGCTCGTCGTTATCGACGTTCCGCGCGCTCAGCCGGAGCTTGAACTCCTGTGACGTCTCATCCGAAGCCATGGGACCATCATCGCTGCGCGGCGGATCGGATGCCAAGTCGCTGACACATTTTCACGATGAAGGCTCTGTCAGGTCGCTATCGAGCGGGGTGCCGATGCGAGATACCCATCGCCAACTTCCCGGACCGCGGCGTACTCCGAGTCGGAAATGGTCGTCCTGAAGTCCTTTCGTCGACCGTCGACCACAACAACGGCAGGCCCCGGGAGTCCCGGCCCATTTCGATCAAGCAAGCAGAAGAGTCGGAAATGCTCGCGGCGCGGGCCATTGACGCGCACCTCGAAGTAGCCCCCCATGCTCCCGTGCATTGCTTCCCACATACCTCCGCCTGAGAACGAATGCGGAGGCCCAGCAGCAACCGCGGTCAGCACCGCATCGAACTTTGCCTCGATCGCAGTGGAGCAACTGTCTAGGAACTCGACAGCAGGCACCGAGCCGGCAGCCGTGCGGACGAAGACGATATCCCAGGGCACGACCCGAGCCTATTCAGCCGGTCGTATACGCGCCAGGGGATCTACGCTGCAACGGCGCGACTGCGCCGACGAGTCTTGGAACGCTTCTTGACGACCACCTCGGCCCCAAGAGCCGAAGCGAGCGCCACGACTGTCTTCAGTTCCGGGTTGACCTCACTCGTGAACAAGCGCCTGACACTCGCGGGGTTCTTGTGGATCTGCCGCGCAAGCTCGGCCTTTGAGATTCCGGCCTCAACCCTCAACTCATCAAGGATGCGCATAACGCCATCAACCTGAGCGATCTCAGCGGACGCCTGGTCATAGGCCGCCTGATAGTCCGGATCTTGGAGCCGCTGCTCGAGCCGACGCTGTCTGTACGAAGTATCAAGCGGCATGATCATCTCTCCTCTTTAGATCCTATGCGTACCACGTACAGTTACGTCCCATACCGTCCTATGCCCCTTCTACACCTTCGTACCGTAGCACCTATGTTACGTATCGGCAGTGTCCGAACACATGCTTAGCGTTCAGTTCATGGTGCACCCAGTTGCGCCCATTCAGCGCCGGCACCTTTGCAACCCGGTAGCGGTCAACCTCACCGCTTGTGATCTCCGAGGGAGGTGAACTCAGTTGGCAGAAGCGCGGTCGGCGGCTACTCGTCGACGCGCGCTCATGAGCCGCTGGCCCCAATCGCGCTCGAATCGTTGCCGCCAGAGCGGACTCGAGTGCGGCTTGGGCACACCGTACGACCGGTCGTGGCGGGGCGGTGCAATGGTGGCGACAAGGCTCCAGCTCCCAGCCTCAGCCTCCCACGTGTGGGTAATGCGGATCTCATCGATCGCGGCCTGCTTCTCGAGTGCCTCAATCCAGGCTTCCTCGGCCGCGTTCAACTCGTAGTGGCCACTTGCCCAATCAGGAATGCAGAAGCCGCGACTCAGTAGCTCTGCGTAGTCTGCGAGAGCACCCTCGGCGGACGCGTCACGGACGCGCCCGGGCGGTTCGCCTTCGTCGGCAAGCGCGATCGCGCGGATCAGAGCGCCGATCTCGCTCCAAAGCTCCTGGCGTTCACGCGAAATCCGACGTTCATTGTCCTTGTACGTCTCGAGATTTGCAGCAACGTCCGGCATCTCCGATGAGGCCAGCTCCAGGGAGTCGATCGTCATGTGCAAGCGTCGGCGGCGCTCGCAGAGCAGGGAGTGAGACGCCTCTAGAACGGACAGCCGTTCACGGTCACTCGACTCGCTCGACATCTCGGGTCACCCTAACGGATCCTGAATCTCGACCAACGAGCAAACACGTTTCTGGTGCCTGGATCCACCGGAATTCCCCCGAATCGGATGGATCGGGCATCGAGCGAGAGAGACGCGAGAGGGCCTCAACGCCGGTAAAGATGGGACTACCGGGTGCCGCAACCCCTCTTGCCGCCCGGCTTCATCCCAGGCGCGCCCATGCTCAGGTCAGCGTCGCGACAAGCACGACGGCGCGCCCCCTGGCATGGTGCGCAGGGATCTCCGCTGCGTTCGCGACGCGCGTGTCACCGGCGTCGAGCTGAAAGCCGTCCGCCGCCGCCGCCGCCAAACAGCCACCGAGGACGTGGAGCGCGGTCTGACTCTGCTCGAATCAGCTCCGCGAACTACGGCGACGGTGCCAGGCGGACGCCGCACCCGGAGTACCCGCAGTGGCAGATCGAGACGGAACGCCCCCAATCGAGCATCTCGCCTAACGTCCGAACCTGGCTGGGCTCGCGATTCTATCGGCGAGCCGGGCACGCTTGCGTCCGGCGCGCGCTACCCTCTGCCGATGAAAGCGCTACGGGGCGTAGTCCACAGCGTGGTGGCTGGCGTAGTAGCGATGTCCGCCGCGTCCGCAGGGATCGCGTCGACTCATGACGCGGTGCCACCAGAGGTCAACGCCGAAGGACTGCCCTCGGCCGTGTCGCTCGCCTCGACGGCGGAGGCACCGGACCTCGCCGTCTACCTTCAATCATGGCAGTTGGCAACCGTCGGCAACGCCAACGTCGAGGTCGTCTGGCGGGTCGAGAACCATGGGCCGGCGACCGACGCGGACGCCCAGGGAGTTGCCAGCGTCAACACGCCGGGCCTGACGTGGGTCGATCCAACCCCCGACCCACCGTCGACGTTCCGCGGATTCCCGATCCCACCGCTTGCTGCGGGTGCGACGTTCCTGATCACGACGAGGGTGCACGCAGGTGACCTGTCGTCGTTCATCCTCCAGATGCACGTCCACGTACCGGGTGCTCCGAGCGTCATCGACGCGAATTCGGCCGACAACGACGCCCTTCTCGTTGTGAAACCGACTCCGCCGTCACAGTCCGGCCCTCCTCCACCGACGACCCCGGCCCCGGTGACCACGGTCACGACGCTGAAGCCGCAGACATCCCTCACAACCGAGCCGGGAACCTGTCGCGCGAAGGCGCCAGACATCACGGGGAGCAATGGGATCTTCAGCTACACGGGTCTTCCGCAGGGCTTCCGCCTGGCCGTCACATACCCCAGGGGAACGGTCGTCAACCAGTGGCCGGCCGACACAGGCTTTCCGGTTGGCACGAGCCGGGTCGTATTCGGTGCCTGGGGATTGGGTGCCGACCCTTCCACGGCTTCGGAAGGGACCGCCGAGATCATCGTCTCGGACGCCGAGCAGCCCAAGTTCCCCAAACCACGCTCAGCGGCGCTCATTCGCACCGCCAGGAGCGCTCGCGGTGCAAGGGTCGTTTTCAGGATGCCGCGTGCCGCCGACAACTGCCCCGGCGTCAAGGGTATTGCCAAGCCGCGCTCGGGCGCGGTCTTCCGGATCGGAACAACAACTGTCACCGTCACCGCAACGGACGGGTCCGGCAACACGGCCACTACGAAGCTCAAGGTCAAGGTACGGGCCAAAGTCGCGCCCTAGCGGTGCGTCAGGCGAGCAGCGCGGCGATCACGACCGAACGCCCCGTCGCGCGATACGTCGCTGAGTTCGCGACGCGCGTGTCGCCTTCGCTGAGACGCACGTCAGCCGCCGTCTCGAGCCCACCCTCGAGAACATGGAGCACGGTCACCCCGTCGCCGGCGAAGGCGACCTCCTCCCCCTCCCCGAGTCGATGTACGGTGATCGAAGCCCGCACGACGCCGCGGCGCACGATCAGGTTGAAGTCGTGCGCGACGCCGTCGACCTCGCATGCCGTCTCGTCGTCGCCCGAGAACGCGTGCGGCACGAGTTGCTCGAGCGCCACGGGAGGGCGTTTCCCGTTAGTCAGGGACATCGGCGGGCCGTCGAGCTGCACGATGGTGCGGTCGTAGCCGGGGAACGTCGAGAACGGGCCTGATCCGCGAAGCTCGGCGATCGAGATCCTCCAGTCGAAGCCGTCGAGTGCGGCGCCGGGCGGCTCGATGGCAAGCTCCGTCGTCGATCCCTGCCCGTTCTTCCACGGCATCACCCGGCAGTCGCCGTGGCGGATCGTCCTCGGTGTGTTGGTGGACATGGTGACGCGATCCTACGACGCCTCGACGGGGTAGCCTGTCGGGATGGGCGATCTCTCCGAGCTCTTCGCGAACAACCGTGTCTGGGCCGCGACGATGACCGCTGACGATCCTCACTTCTTCGAGCGGCTCATCGGGGCACAGACCCCCGAGTACCTCTGGATCGGCTGCTCAGATAGCCGTGTCCCCGCCAACGAGATCGTGGGGCTTCGAGCGGGCGAGGTCTTCGTGCATCGCAACGTCGCGAACGTCGTCGTCCACACCGACCTCAACTGCCTCTCCGTCCTCCAGTACGCCGTCGACATCCTCCGCGTCAAGCACGTGATCGTCTGCGGTCACTACGGCTGCGGTGGCGTCAAGGCTTCGCTCGAGGGCGCCCGACACGGTCTCGTCGACAACTGGCTCCGCCACGTGATGGACGTGAACGAGAAACACGCCGCGGAGATCGGGGCCCTCCCGGAGGACGAGCGCCTGAACAGACTCTGCGAGCTCAACGTGGTCGAGCAGGCGATGAACATCTGTCAGACGACGATCGTCGAAGACGTGTGGGCGCGCGGTCAGGAGCTGACCGTGCACGGCGTCATCTACGGGCTTCACGACGGGCTTCTTCGCGACCTCTGCGTCAGCGCGACGTCCCTCGATCGGGCCGATCCGAGGTGGCTGCAGCCCGGCACGAAGGGCGATCCCGCGACGAGGTTGTAGGGTCTCCGGATGCTGGTCGATCTGAGCCACCGCATCACCGACGGGATGATCACCTACCCCGGCCTTCCCGCCCCGGTCATCGGCACGCATCTCTCGCGCGAGGCCGCCGAGGAGCTCTACGGCCCGGGGATCACGTTCCATATCGGACTCCTGACGCTGTGCACGAATACGGGCACCTACATCGACGTGCCCTTCCATCGGTATGCCGACGGGCACGATCTCGCGGATCTTGCGCTCGAGCAGGTCGCGAACCTGCCTGGGGCCGTGCTCGACCGGCGCGGGATCGAGACGATCGAGATCACGGCGGACGAGCTCATCGGACTTGCTGGGCACGCCGTGCTCGTGCGGACCGACAACTCCGAGTACTTCGGTAGCGAACGCTACTTTCTCGCACACCCGCATCTGAGCGCCGCGTCCGCCGAAGCGCTCGTCGCCGCGGATGTCTCCTGCGTGGGCATCGACTCGCTGAACATCGACGGCACGAAGACGGGCGAGCGGCCTGTGCACTCGATCCTCCTGAAGGCCGGGATCCCGATTGTGGAGCATCTGACGAACCTCTCCGCGCTTCCCGGCGACGGCTTCGAGTTCACGGCCGTACCGCCGAAGATCGAGGGTGCTGGAACGTTCACCGTGCGAGCGTTCGCGGCGGTCTGACACGGGTCGAAGCGGTGACGAGGCGATTTGCAGCAGGGGCGTACAGCCTGACGATGATCGCCGAGACCGGTGAACGATTCTCCGACTTCGCGCCCTACGTTGCGGCAATCGACGATCGAGGCATCGTCGTGTACTCGGCGACGTTGACGCAGGGTGGCTCGGGGGTGTTCCGCAATGACGGAACGCGCGTTGAAATGGTCGCCGATTCCGCGTCTGGTGCCTTCCACGAGGTTTGCAGTCACCCTGATGCCGACGCAGCAGGATCTGTTTGCTTCTACGCCGAGGATGAGACAGGTACAGCAGCGCTGTACGGCGCACACGGCGGTGAGGTCATCGCACTGAGTGACGCCGCAGGGCCCCTTGGGCCGACGGTGAACGCCGAGGGAACTATCGCGTTCCGCGCTCCCCTCCCGACCGGGGGCGAAGGGGTGTTCTCGAGCCGGGCCGGCAACGTCGCGACGATTGCCGACACAGATGGCGACTTCGGCGCGTTTTACGGACTTCCGGTCGTGGACGGGGCGGGGCGTGTGGTCTTTCGGGCCGACGACCGGGACGGTCGCGAGGGGATCTACGCGCACGACGGCGATCGGGTCGGGGTAGTTGTCGGCGCAGACGCTCGATTCAGCGGCCTTGGCCTCTTCCCGTTCGCGAACGACGCAGGGACGATCGTGTTCTGCGGTGCACTTCGGGCCGGCGGCGCGGGAGTGTTCCTTGCCTCCGCCGGAACGATCGCAACCCTGGTCGATACGAACGCAGGCTTCGAGAGCTTCCGCGGAGCACTGCTCAGCGGAACCGACGAGATCGTGTTCTACGCCACGCCGGCCGGCGGTGAGCTCGGCATCTACACCGGCCCCGACCCCGAGCGCGACTGCCTGCTCTCGATCGGCAGCCCACTCTTCGACTCCATCGTGACTGGCATCGCACTCAACCCCGTCTCGATCAACGGCGCCGGACAGCTTGCGATTCGCCTTGCCCTCGAGAACGGACGGCAGTTGATCCTCCGAGCCGACCCGGGTCGGTAGCTATCAGGGTGGCGCTGCCTCTGCTTCCGCCGAGGTGATCACCTCGACTACCTCGAAGCGAACGAGGTCGTCCCACGCCTCCATCCACTCGTCGAGCAGGGCGCGGTCGGCACACTCCATCACCTGGAAGCAGCGGGTCAGGTCCGAGGTGACCCAGCTCCCGCGGTACTCGAGCCCGTCGGGGGCGAGGCGTCCTTGCTCGCGAAAGCGGCGATACACCGGCGCCGGGTCACCGTCCTTGAAGTGCTCGACGATCATGAACAGCATGCTCTCCTCCTCGGCTCGGCGCTCGTCCAGCGCTTCATTCCGCAACCTCACACGAATGGTCACTCGAGCGTTTCAACGAGCATGACAGCAACCATGATCGAGCCCACGTTCATCGTCCGCGAACTCGACACCCCGGTTGGCCGCCTCGCGCTCATCGGCTCGTCGCTCGGCGTCCGCGCGATTCTCTGGCCTGGCGATTCGCCTTCCCGCGTGGGCCTCGCGGACGCAACGTTCGAGGTCGGAACAATCGACGTGCTCGACGAGGCCGCCATACAGCTCGGCGAGTACTTCGCGGGCATTCGCACGACATTCGACCTCCCGCTCGACCTTCGGGGAACACCGTTCCAGGTCGCCGCCTGGGAGGCGCTCGCGGCGATTCCCTACGGGGAGACGCGCACGTACTCGCAGCAGGCAACCAGGATCGGGCGACCGAACGCCGTCCGGGCGATCGGTGCGGCGAATGGACGCAACCCGATCTCGATCGTGCTGCCGTGTCACCGGGTGGTCGGGAGCGACGGCTCCCTGACAGGGTTTGCCGGGGGCCTCGAGGCGAAGGCAGCGTTACTCGCATTCGAGGCGGCTCGGGTTGGGCATCCCGGTCAGATCACCGCCTGACGCACCAACCAGGGCGGAACAGGTCCCCGCGGGCGGGACAGGTCCCGCCCCTACGGAGAGAGCCTGGCGTCGAGGCGCACGGTGCTACGCTCTTCTTGCCCGGTCACGCTAGGTGGGGAGGCAGCGGTTCCCTGAACCCGAAATCCGCTCCAGCGGGACCGAACGCCGTCCGAGGGACGGTTTCATCGGGATT
>JAYTJO010000560.1:0-7269 GCA_043730975.1 Thermoleophilia bacterium
CGGGTGCTGCGGAAAGGCTTCTCGGTCGTCGAGATCCCGATCACGTTCATCGACCGGCGCGTCGGTGAGTCGAAGATGGGTGGATCGATCGTCGTCGAGGCGATGTTCCAGGTGCCGGTGCTTCGATACCGCGCACTCCGCGGGCAGCTGTAGTCCACGCCGCAGGCGAGACTCCGACCCACGCCTACACTTCTGCCATGGAGGAGGTCACCGACGCAACGTTCGCAACAGATGTTCTCGCCAGCGAGGTACCCGTGATCGTCGAGTTCGGCGCTCCATGGTGCCGGCCGTGCCGGGCAATCGAGCCTGCCCTGCTGGAGATCGAGCAAGCATCTGTAGGGCGCGTGCGGCTCGTCAAGCTCGACATCGACAGCAACCTGGGGACACCGTCGCGCTACGGCATCCTCTCCGTCCCGACGGTGATCCTCTTCGTGGACGGTGAGGCGAAGGAGACGCTCCTCGGCGCCCAGAGCAAGAGCCGCTACGAGCGGGCGTTCGCGCAGTACATCGGCGAGTGACACGCCCCTGGGACGATCTTCTCGTCGGCGAAGAGCTCGCCTACCGCTCGACCGAGCCTTCGCGTGCCGCGCGACTCGAAGCGCTGCCTGCCGATCTCGACCCCCGGGTCATAGTCGCACTGGCCCGGGCGGGTATCGACGGCCTGTACGCCCACCAGGGCGAAGCGTGGGAGGCGGCGGCTCGTGACGAGAACATTCTCGTCACGACCGGAACCGCGTCGGGCAAGTCCCTCGCCTTCAACCTGCCCGTGCTCGACGCGATCGTGCGGGAGCCGACGACCCGCGCGCTCTACCTCTACCCGACGAAAGCGCTGACCCAGGATCAAGCAAGAGGGATCGCCGGATTCCGACTCCCGGGCGTTCGACCCGCGATCTACGACGGCGATACCGAGCCCGAGCGTCGTGGGCAGATCCGGAAGTCGGCGAACCTGATCCTGACGAACCCGGACATGCTGCATATCGGGATTCTCCCGCACCACGACCGCTGGGGAGACATGCTTCACAACCTGCGCTACGTGGTGATCGACGAGGCGCATGTCTATCGGGGCGTGTTTGGCTCGCACGTCGGGAACGTGATCCGGCGCCTACGCCGACTGGCTCGTCTCTATGGCGCGGAGCCTCTGTTCCTGCTCGCGTCCGCCACGATCGCGAACCCCGGTGAGCTCGCCGTCGCGCTCACCGGCGAAACAGCGACGATCGTCGAGACGGACACCTCGACACGGGCACAGCGGGACGTCGTCCTCTGGAATCCCGCCCTCCTCGACGCGGAGCTCGGTGTCCGCGCGAGCGCGCTCTCGGAGGCTTCGCTTCTGATGGCCGGGCTTGTCTCCCGTGGGCTGCGTACGATTTGCTTTGCGAAGAGCCGCAAGGCAGCAGAGTTGATTCACCGCTTCACCTCCGAGCGTGTCGATACCGCTACCGCAGCGAGGCTTGCCCCGTATCGGGCCGGGTACACGTCGGCGCAGCGACGGGAGATCGAGCGACGCCTGATGGAGGGGGAGCTCCTCGGCGTCGCCGCAACGGACGCCCTCGAACTCGGGATCGACATCGGTCGGCTCGACTGCGCAATCTCGGTGGGTTTCCCCGGAACGGTTGCGTCGCTGCGTCAGCAGTGGGGACGAGCGGGGCGCCGCGAGCACGGTCTCGCCGTCCTGATTGCAAGCGAGGATGCCCTCGACCAGTTCTTCATGCGCGAGCCGGAGTCGCTGCTCGAGCGCCGGGTCGAAGCGACCAGGCTCGATCATGCGAATCACCGGATCCTCGACCCACATGTCTGCGCGGCTTCCTTCGAAGGCCCGATCGCCGAGCGCGACGTAGCGACGCTCGGCTCGGAGGCGCTCGAACGAGCCGCCGTGCTCCCCGAGCTCGAGAAGACGCCGGCCGGGTATGTCTGGAAGGGACGAGACACTCCGGCGGGGCGCTTCTCCCTTCGCTCGGGCGATCGCGATTCGTTCACAATCGTCGACGCGACGACGGGATCTGTCCTCGGCCTGATCGAGCATGAGCGCGCGTACTCCTCGGTGCACCAGGGTGCGGTCTATCTCCATCTCGGCGCCCAATACCTCGTGCGCGAGCTCGACGGCGTCTCGCGAACTGCTGTCGTCGAGCCGGCCGGCGTGGACTGGTACACGCAGGTTCAGAAGGACACACAGACGGAAATCGACGAGCCCCTGCGACACGCGCGGGTCGCCGGGGTCGACCTTCACTTCGGGAGGGTCTCGGTGACCGAGCAGGTGATCGCGTACCAGCGCAAGGCGATCCGCGATGGGTCGACCCTGGCCGTGATCCCGCTGATCCTGCCCGAGGCAACCTTCCAGACCGAGGCCGTGTGGTTCTCGCCGGACGACAGCCTCCTCGACGGCCTCGAGGAGATGCCGCGTCTACTCGCCGCACTCCACGCGGCCGAGCACGCGCTGATCTCCCTCCTTCCCCTCTGGGCAATGTGCGATCGCTGGGATATCGGTGGGCTCTCGACGAACGTTCACTTCCAGACAGGATTGCCGACGGTCTTCATCTACGACGGCCATGCCGGGGGCGTCGGGATCACGGAGCGCGGGTTCGATTGCTTCGCCGGCTGGACGGCGGATACCGCGAGCCTTCTCCGAGGCTGTCCGTGCACGAGCGGCTGCCCCTCCTGCGTCCAGAGCCCGAAGTGTGGCAACCTGAACGAGATGCTCGACAAGGAGGCCGCCTTGCTCCTGCTCGAGCGGATGTCTTCCACCTGAGCCTTCAGTGTCGATTTCCGTGCACGCCGTTCGTCGTCGTGGTGAAATCGCAAACAACGAAAGGGAGGCAACGTGGAGTATCTGGCACTCGTGTACGGCAACCCCGACGCGTGGGACGCGATGTCCGAATCCGAGCGCACGGCAGCGTATGAGGGATACATGGCCGTCGCGCGTGACGCGGAGGCGGCGGGAGCGCTCGTCGATGCGGCCGAGCTCGAGTCGACCGCCGCGGCAACGAGCGTGCGCGTCCGCAGCGGTGAGGCGATCGTCACCGATGGGCCCTACGCCGAGGTGAAGGAGTCGCTCGGCGGCTACTACCTCTTCTCCTGCGACTCGATGGAGGATGCGATCGCCTGGGCGGCGAAGATCCCGGCCGCCTGGCACGGCGGCGCTATCGAGGTTCGGCCCATTCACGTCGACGAGGAGGCAGCGGCATGAAGTACGCAATGCTCGTGTACAGCGATCAGTCGTCGTGGGAGGGGATCTCCGACGAGGAGGCAGCACGGCTGCGCGCGGAGTCGATGCCTCGCTGGATCACCCTCTTCGAGGAGATGGCCAAGGTCGACCCGAACATGACCGGCAAGGAGCTCGCAGGGGCATCGGAGGCGAAGGTCGTCCGGGTCGTGAACGGAGAGACGCTCGTCACCGACGGTCCGTTCGCCGAGACGAAGGAGCAGCTCGGCGGTGTCTTCGTGACGGAGCTCCCCGACCTCGACGAGGCGATCCGGCTGGCAGCGCTCGTCCCGGCCGCCGACTACGGCACCCTCGAGATCCGGCCGCTCGCCACCCGGTGACCGACGCGAGACTCGCTGCGGTCTATGCAGAGGAATGGCCGCGGTGCGTCGCAATCCTGACCCGCGCCCTCGGCGATCTCGAACGCGCCGAGGACGCGGTGCAGGACGCCTTCGCCATCGCTCTCGAGCGATGGCCCCGCACCGGAATGCCCGACAACCCGGGCGCTTGGATCGTCACGACCGCACGCAACCGCGCGATCGACAGGATCCGGCGTGAAAACGTCCTCGTCGACAAGACCGCCATACTCGCACGCCTCGAGTCACTCCCCGAGGACGCGGACGAGGTGAGCGCGCTCCCGGACGAGCGTCTTGCGCTTCTCTTCACGTGCTGCCATCCTGCGCTCGCGGTTGACGTGCAGATCGGCCTGACGCTGCGCGAGGTCGGCGGTCTCACGACGCCGGAGATCGCGGCGGCCTTCCTGATACCGGAGCAGACCATGGCGCAGCGGCTCGTGCGCGCGAAGCGCAAGATCCGAACGGCCGGAATTCCGTTCCGTGTCCCGGCCGACTCGTTGCTGCCGGATCGACTGACGGCAGCGCTGCGGGTGATCTACCTCGTCTTCAACGAGGGCTACGCCACAAGCTCCGGCTCGACGCTCGTCCGGCGTGATCTCTGCAGCGAGGCGATCCGGCTCGCGAAGCTCCTGTGCGTGCTGATGCCCGACGAGCCCGAGGCCTATGGGCTGCTTGCACTGATGCTGTTGCAGGACTCGCGCCGGGACGCGCGGCTGTCGCCCGAAGGGGAGCTCGTGCTCCTCGCCGACCAGGACCGGCGCCTCTGGGACCGGCAGGCGATCGACGAGGGCCTGAGGATGCTGGCGCGGGCGGAGGCCCAGCGTCGCCCCGGGCCGTATCAGCTCCAGGCGGCAATCGCCGCCGGCCACGCGCAGGAATCGGACGCCGCGACGCTCGTCTCCGCGTACGAGGCGCTCCTGCGGCTCGACGGGTCTCCCGTCACCCGACTCAACCACGGCGTCGCCGTCGCTCTCGCAGGTGACGTCGAACAGGGTCTTGCGCTGATCGACGCGATCCCGGGACTCGATGGCTACCGGCACTTCCACTCGGCACGCGCGGACCTCCTGCGTCGGCTTGGACTAGAGGCGAAGGCGAGGGAGGCGTACGGCCGAGCACTCGCACTGACGGAGGATGGCCCTGAGCAGCGGTTTCTGGAGCGTCGTCTCGCCGGCTGAGCGACTGCGCCGACCCGTTCGGCACCGTATCGCCACAATGACGGCGTGATCGAGCGCGAGGCACAGGGAGGGACGCTCATCCTCGGCGGCGGGTTCGCGGGGGCGTACGTCGCGCGTCTGCTCGGGAAGCACGGGGCCACCGTCGTCTCGCCGCAGAACTCGATGCTCTACACGCCGCTCCTCCCCGAGGCTGCCTCGGGCACGCTCGAGCCACGGCACGTCGTCGTACCGCTGCGCCAGATGTGCCCTCACGCGGAGGTCGTGATCGGGCGCGCGACGTCTCTCGACACCGCAAGACGGATCGTTGCAGCCGAGACGATCGCAGGATCCGCCGAGATCTCCTATCAGCGGCTCATCGTTGCGCTCGGCGCCGTGACCCGCATCTTCCCCGTTCCGGGGCTCGTCGAGTACGGCCGTGGCTTCAAGGATCTTGCCGACGCTATCGCCCTGCGCAATCACGCGCTCCAGCGGCTCGATGCTGCCGCCGCGGGTGGCCCCCCATCGGAGCTCGGGTTCGTCTTCGTCGGCGCGGGATACGCGGGCGTCGAGGCGCTCGCGGAGCTCCACGACCTCGTGCGGGCCGCGCTGCGGTACTACCCGACGCTCGAGGGCGTGCGGCAACGATGGGTGCTCGTGGATGCAGCGCCGACCATCCTCTCTGACATTCCGCGCAGGCTTGGTGTGTACGCCGCCCGGCAGCTCGAGCGCCGGGGAATCGAGATCCACGTCGGCGAGATGCTCTCGTCGTTCGACGGCGAGACTGCCGTTCTCTCGGGCGGCACGACCATCCCCGCGCGCACGCTCGTGTGGACGGCCGGCGTCAAGGCCTCGCCGCTCCTCGGCTCGTTCGGGCTCCCTCTGGACGACCGCGGGCGCGTCCGTGTCGATTCGACGCTGCGCGTGGAAGGACACGACGACGTCTGGTCACTCGGAGACTGCGCCGCCGTCCCGAACACGAAGACGCCGGGGCACACCGATCCGCCGACCTGCCAGCACGCGTTGCGGCAGGCTCGTTGCCTGGCGCGGAACCTCACTGGCACCCCAAAGGCGTACGGCTACCGCATGCTCGGCCAGGTGGCGACGCTCGGCCGCTTCAAGGGGATCGCAGACGTGCTCGGGATCCACCTGTCGGGATTTCCCGGCTGGTTCGTCACCCGCAGCTACCACCTCTACGCCCTACCCCTGCTGAGCCGGAAGCTCCGGGTCGTCGCCGACTGGACAACGGCGCTCTTCTTCCGGCGTGACATCGCCGAGCTCTCGAGCCTCGGGCATCCGGAGGGGTTCGAGGAGTGATCGTTCTCGGTCCCCTCTTCGACGTGCGGTTGCGGACGCCGCGCCTCGAGCTCCGGCTCGGAACGCCAGAGGAGATCGATGAGCTCGGGTGCCTTGCGCAGTGGGGAATTCATCCGCCCGAGAGGATGCCGTTCGCGGTCGCGTGGTCGGATCGGATCGACGAGCCGACGTTTCCCGACGAGTTTCGTTCCTACCACTCCGGCCTTCTCTCCGCCTGGCGGCCGGACTACTGGCGGATCGACTTCCTCGTTTGGGAAGAAGGTTCGCTCGTCGGGGCGCAGGGCATCTCCAGCAGAGACTTCGCGAACACGAGAACAGTCGAGACGGGCTCCTGGGTCGGGGCCGCCCACCAGGGACGTGGGATCGGCACCGAGATGCGCGCGGCAGCGCTCGAGTTGATCTTCCGAGGCCTTGGCGCAGTCGCTGCAACGAGTGGCTGGCTCGACGGCAACCTGTCATCCGCCCGCGTTTCCGAGAAGCTCGGCTACCGCGAGACGGGAATCAGCGAGATGAGCCCCCGCGGTATCCCTGTTCCCCATCACGACCTCCGCCTCGAGCGGAGGGACTGGGCCTCACCATTCCCGGTCGAGATCGACGGGCTCGAACCCTCGCTCCCACTCTTCGGGGCGGCCTAACCGAGCGAGCGAAGCGCGGCACCGAGCGACTGCCGCGATCCGAGCACCGGCACGAACAGGTCGCCGTCACGCGCGACCCGCAAGCGCACCTCGTCGAACGTGAACGTCGCCGGGTCGAGTCCCGGCCGCACCTCGTCCCAGCGCAGCGGCGTCGAGACAGGAGCGCCGGGCCGAGGGCGCACCGAGTAGACCGTCGCAGTCGTCCTTCCCGGGCCGTTCTGATTGGCGTCGACGAGAACGCCACGGCGCTTGCTCTTCGTCCACTCGGTCGTGACAAGCCCGGGGTGCGCCCGCGCCAGAGCGCCGGCGACGATCCCCGCGAACTCCCGCGTCTGGTCGTAGCCGTGACGCCGCGCTATCGGTACGAGAACGTGGATTCCGCGCGAGCCGCTCGTTTTTGGGAAGCTCGCGAGCCCGACGAGGTCGAGGATCTGCTTCACGAGCAGAGCCACCTCGATCACCTCCGGGAAGCCGACGTCGTCGGATGGGTCGAGGTCGAAGATGACCCAATCCGGACGCGCGGGAAGGTCGGCACGCGAGGTCCAGGCGTTCATGTCGATGCAGCCCATGTTGACCATCCACAGGAGCGCGAGATCGTCGTTCACGAGCGGGTA
>JAYTJO010000561.1:0-1952 GCA_043730975.1 Thermoleophilia bacterium
CGCTGGAGAGGACTTGAACCTCCACGGGGTTGCCCCCACAAGGCCCTCAACCTTGCGCGTCTACCAATTCCGCCACCAGCGCGCGGCGCGATTGTACCCCGACTACGCGAGCAGCCGGTAGATGACCACGGTGTTCACGAAGAAGAGCACCGCGATCAACGTCGTCAGGCGCGTGAGGTTGCGCTCGACGATATGCGTCCCTCCCTGCGACTGCGGCGTGAATCCCATGCCACCGAAACCGGCTTCACGGCCGGAATGCATCAGCACGAGCGTCACGAGCGCCGCCGAGATGAGAACCTGCAGGACTGCAAAGAACGGGACCATCGCCGGTGGATCGTACCAGCGGTACGCTCACCCCCATGGGCACTCCCGACGATGGCCGAGCGAAGGTTCAACGCCTACTCGTGACCGGAGACACGCGGCTCAAGCAGGGCGTCGCGCTTGCGAAGGTGAGGGAGAGCTACCTGGCCGCGCTCGAGGCAGCGAAGGAAGCCGGACTCGAGGACGCGGTCAAGCCGCTCGTCGAGCTCAGGCTTGCGGATCTCGACTCGCGCGAAGCAGGATCTCCTCTACCCGCTCCGCCTGCCGCCTGACGTCGTGCGCCTCGGCAGCGCGGCGGGCCGCCAGGTTTGGCCGCGGGAGCCGTGCTGCCGTCTCAAGGGCGCCCAGGAGCGCATCATCGTCGCAGGCGTCCACCAGAACTCCCGCGTCGGAGGGAACGAACTCGGGCGGGCCTCCCACTCGGGTCGCGACGACCGACCGGCCGGAAGCGAGACCCTCGAGCGTCGAGAGGCCGAACGGCTCGATCAGGCTCGGCTGGCAGACGACGTCCGCGGCCGCGAACCACGCTGGGACGGCGTCGTGCTCGACCGTGCCCGCGAGATGAATCCCCGGACGGCCTTCGAGCGCACCCCTCAGCGGCCCGTCACCCACGAACGCGAGCGCCCCTTCCCCTCGCCGCTCGAAGGCGCGGGCGAGGCCGAGGACGTTCTTGCGCTCGCTGAGGGATCCGACGCACACGAACGCTGTCCCGGTCGGTGCCCAGCCGATCTCGGTGCGCGCGGTATCGGCCGAGCGGACCGAGAACCGCTCGAGGTCGACACCGCAGTCGATCACCGTGCTCTTCGCCTGCGCCTCGGGAATCACCTCGACGAGTCGGTCGAGCAGCCATGACGAGACCGCGACGACCGCATGAGCCTTGCGGACGGTGAGGCGCGTCGCCTCGCGAACAGCGCGGTTGTTTCGTGCGTTCTCGACATCCTGGCCGTGAGCAGTCACGACGAGCGGCGCCCGGCCCGCGATCGCCGCGAGGAGCCCTGCCGGCACGAGGAAGTGCGCGTAGACGACATCGGGACGAAACCGTCGCGCCGTCTGGACGACATCGAGAGCGAGCCGCGCATGGCGACTCCGCCCGCCCGTCCGGTTGACGACGGCGCGCGCCAGCTCATGCCCGCGCGCCTCGAGCTCACGCTCGAGCGTGGCGACGAACGAGCCGAGCGCCGGCGCGTTCGGGCCGGGATACATCTGCGAGACGAGCAGGATGCGCACGGTTGGAGCCTACTGTCGGCGCTCGACGCTCACCGTCCGTCGTAGGTGCCCCAGAGCTCTCGTAGGGCCCCGCAGATCTCTCCGACCGTGCAGTGCGCACGGAGCGCGTCTCGCATCGGCGGGAGGAGATTGCCGTCGCCGACTGCTGTCTCACGGACGCGAGCGAGTGCGCTGGCAGCCTCGTTGGCGCTTCGTTCCGAGCGCACCCGGGCCGTGCGCTCTCGCTGTCGCTCCTCACCGGCCGGATCGACCCGGTGGAGCTCGATCGGCTCGGCCGACTCGTCGGTGAACGCGTTCACGCCGACGACCACCCGGTCGCCTGCCTCGACCCCCTTCTGGAACCGGTAGGCGGCTTCCTCGATCTCCCCCTGGATAAAGCCTGCCTCGACCGCTGCCACCGCACC
>JAYTJO010000562.1:0-1744 GCA_043730975.1 Thermoleophilia bacterium
ACGAGCGAGGCCGGGATGTGGAACTGGAAGCCCGCGAAGGCGATGCTCGACCGGCTCTGGAATCACGGTGATCTCGTGATCGCGGGTCGTCAGGGGTTCCAGCGGCTCTACGACCTCCCCGAGCGCGTGATCCCCAAGGCGTTGCTCGATGCACCCGTGCCGGGGGAGACCGAGCGGCTCCGCGCTCTCACCGAGAAGGCCGTCGGAGCGCGAGGTGCGCTGACCGAGGCCGGCGTCGTGGAGCACTGGCGGCTCCGCGGCGGAATCGCCCGCGTGAGGCCGATCGTCGATTCGCTGGTCGCCGACGGTCTCCTCGAGCGCGTTTCCGTCGAGGATGGCGGCGCAGCGGTCATCGTCCCGGCCGGGGCAGATCTCGACCCCGCCGCACCCTCGAGCGCGGTGCTTCTCTCGCCCTTCGACAACCTCCTCTGGGACCGCCCCTTCGCCCGGCGCGTCCTCGGCTTCGATCATCTGATCGAGGTCTACAAGAAGCAGCACGAGCGACAGTACGGCTATTACGTCCTCCCGTTCCTTCGCGGCGATCGCATCGTCGGCAGGGCAGATCTGAAGTCCGAGCGGAGCGAGGGAGCCCTCGTCGTCAGGGCGTTCCATCGCGAGCCGGGCGTGCGTGCGTCGGCGGCACTCGACGACGCCCTCGACCGCGCACTCGACCGCCTGCGGCGTGCTTGCGGCCTCGAGTCGGTACGCCGCTGAAAGTCGCGTCCTTGCCACCCCGGCAGTTAGCGGGCAGACTCTTCCTCGGTGCTCGTTCTCTACCAGGCCGAGTGGTGCCCCTACTCTCACCGTGTGCGCATGCGCCTGACCGAGCTCGGACTGGAATGGACGGCGCGCCCCGTCACCGTCAGCCGGGCCGGACGTGACGCAATGGAGGCCATCGCCGGGACGCGCTCGATTCCCACGCTCATCGACGGAGAGATGATCGTCTCCGACGCAGACAGGATCATCGCCCACCTCGATCGCACCTACCCGGAGCCCCCCGATGCCCATCTGCATGCGGAAACGCTGGAGCAGCGCGAGTGGCCCCACTGGCTCGAGCTTCACGGATCGGCCAGAGGCTGACCCCTGGACACCGACTAGCATGGATCCGATGGACTTCGAAACGCGCGCCATTCACGTCGGGCAAGAGCCCGACCCCGCCACGGGGGCTGTCACGACGCCGATCTACCAGACCTCCACGTATGCCCAGGAGGCGGTCGGTGTCCACAAGGGCTACGACTATGCTCGCGTCGCGAACCCCACCCGCACCGCACTCGAGGAGTGCCTCGCCTCGCTCGAGAACGCCGCCTTTGGCCACGCGTTCTCGTCCGGGCTCGGTGCGGCGACAACGATCATGCATCTCGTCAACCCGGGCGAGCGACTCGTCTGCGTGAACGATGTCTATGGCGGCATGTATCGCATGTTCTCGCAGGTCTATGAGCCGAAGGGCTACTTCTTCGACTACGTGACGCCTGATGAGGTCTCGACGAATCTCGATGCCCATCTCGACGAGCGCACGCGAATCGTCTGGATCGAATCGCCGACGAACCCGTTGCTCAACATCGTCGACATCCGAGCGGCCGCCGACGCGGCGCACGCTGCCGGCGCCCTCCTCGTCGTCGACAACACGTTCGCGACGCCCTATCTGCAGCAGCCGCTCGAGCTCGGGGCCGACATCGTCGTGCACTCGACGACCAAGTACCTCGGCGGGCATTCCGACGTCGTCGGCGGGTTCGCCGCCACGAAC
>JAYTJO010000563.1:0-3695 GCA_043730975.1 Thermoleophilia bacterium
CGGCATGGGCGGCGGCCACGACGAGCGGGAGCAGACGCTCAACCAGCTCCTCGTCGAGATGGACGGCTTCGAGCAGAAGGACAACGTGATCCTGATCGCCGCTACGAACCGCCCTGACATTCTCGATCCCGCCCTTCTCCGTCCCGGTCGCTTCGACCGCCAGATCGTCGTCGATCGCCCCGACCGCAAGGGCCGTCGCGACATCCTCGAGGTGCACTCCAAGGGCAAGCCTCTGGGCAAGGAGCTCGACCTCGACGTGCTCGCCGCCCAGACCCCCGGCTTCACCGGTGCCGACCTCGCAAACGTGATCAACGAGTCTGCGCTCCTCGCAGCACGACGCGGCGAGAAGACGATCGGCCAGAACGAGCTCGAGGAAGGGATCATGCGCGTGATCGCCGGCCCCGAGAAGAAGTCACGCCTGTTCTCGGAGAAGGAGCGGCGGATCACCGCCTACCACGAGATGGGTCACGCGCTCGTCGGGTACTACCTCGAGGGCACGGACGACGTCCACAAGATCTCGATTGTCAGCCGCGGCCAGGCTCTCGGCTACACGATCTCGCTGCCGAGCGAAGACCGCTACCTGACCACGAAGGGCACGTTGATGTCCGTGATGGCGATGACGCTCGGTGGCCGCGCAGCCGAGGAGCTCGTGTTCCACGAGGTCACGACCGGCGCCGCGAACGATCTCGAGAAGGTCACCCACACGGCGAAGCAGATGATCATGCGGTTCGGGATGAGCGAGAAGCTCGGCCCGCGCGTGCTCGGACGCGATCACGACATGCCGTTCCTCGGCCGCGACATGGGCTCGGCTCCCGACTATTCCGAGGAGATCGCCCGCGAGATCGACGACGAGATCCGTCGCGTGATCGAGGAGGCGCACGACTCCGCGACGCGCGTTCTGCGCGAGCACATGGAGGAGCTCCATCACCTCTCGCTCGTCCTGATCGAGCGCGAAACGGTCGACAAGGATCAGTTCGAGCGCCTGCTCGCAGGTGAGCCCGAGGCGACCGTCTTCCCCGAGGAAGTCGCTCCCGTCGTACCGCCCGTCCAGGACGAGGCGCCGGAGAAGAAGCCCGTTCTGCGACCGTCGCCCCGCACGCTCCCGGGGGCAGCTATGCGGCCGCCGCCCGAGGGCGCTGCCAGCTAGCCGGCGTCTGTCTCTGCAGGCCCGGTTCGATCGCGCCCTCCGAGCGCCTGTCCACCCTTGACGCCGGGGCCGGGTGCTCGCGCGTCGCGCGTGGCGAGCGCGAGGAGGCCGACGGCGCCGACGGCTGCTGCGACCCCGAGAGCCTCGATCGCGAGACCGCCCGTTCGTGCAAGGTCGACGAGCGCCATCAACCCACCGCCCACGACGAGTGCGACGAGAACCATGATTGCTATCGATCCAACGCGCCTCGCGGTGGTATCGGCCCCGTCCACGACCGCCGATCGAGCTTCGATTGCCAGGTGCGCGAGCTCGCCGATGGCGAGGAGAGCGGCGCCAACGACGGCGGCGCGCATATCGAGCGTTGGGTCGTCAATGACGAGGATCGTCGCGTAGGACGCCCCGAGAAGTGCCAGCGTGACTGGAATGAGCGCGCGAACGGGAACGGCAAGCGACACGACCAGGATGAGCACTGCGAACGCGCCGAGCGCACCTGCAGGCAGACGTGCGTCGGACGTTGCGATCCGGGTCACGTAGAGCGCAAGGGCGGCCGCTACGCCCGTGGCCCCGAGTCCGATTGCTACGGGCGTGAGAGTCGTGCGGCGCGACGGTATGCCCTCACCCCCTCGAGACCGGCATCGAGGGGCAGCTGATCGGTCCAGCGGGCGACGGCAATGCCGGACCGCTCGAAGCGCGCGCGGAGCCCTGCGCGTCGGAGTAGCCACAGGCGGTAGGCGAGCGCATCGGTGCCGCTCCCCGCGTCGACCAGATCCTCGGGCGATACCTCGACAACCGCGACATCGTGGCCCCTCGCCCGCAGATCGAGTAGGGCAGCAATCGATCTCTCGTCGAGCAACGGTGTCACGGCGATCACAAGGGACTGAGGAGGGAGTGTCCGCGCGGGGATGATGCTCAGCCCCTTCCATGCATAGCTGAATTCGACGTCAGTCTCGAGGAGGGCATCGATCAGGCGATACCGTTGGACGAGACCGGCACCTGGTTCGAGCCAGCGCAGGACTCCCCCGAACGTGACGAGCCCAACCCGGTCGCGGCGCTGCAGATGAATCGCACCGAGCGTTGCTGCGGCCCGCACCGCGCGCTCCAGCGTGCCGTTGGCATCGTCGGCGGCGCGTGCTTCGGCGAAGCTGTCCAGGAAGAGCACGACGTCGGCGTTCCGGTCGGGATGCCGCTCGTTGACGATCAGGGTGCCGCGGCGGGCGCTGGCTCGCCAGTTCACCGAGCGCAGTTCGTCGCCCGAGACGAAGTCCCGGGTGTCAGCGAACTCGAGCCCGTCGGCCCGCAGGCGCGCGACGAGGTCGCCCGCTGCTTGCTGCGTTTGCAGCGGCGCGACGAGGTTCCGGACGAGTTCGGGTCGCGGATAAATCTGGATCCTGTGCGGGCGCTGGACCGCGCTCTCCCAGACGAGCATGCCGATACGTCCACGTGCCCGGAGCTGGATTCTGCCCAGCTCGACGGCCCCCCAGCGGTCGCAGCGGAGTGTCATCTCGAGGGTTTGCTCCTCACCGGCCGAGAGGCGGATCGCACATGGATCTGCACCGGCGCTGATTGTCAGGCCTCGTGGGATGAGGAGGTGGATCTCGAGGAGGTCGATCGCTGTCCCTGCGTTCAGCTCGAGCGTCGCCACAATCTCGTCTCCCTCGAGAGCACGATGGCGGTCGACCGAAAGCCAGGCCCCGATCGCCGGCCGTGGCTCGAGCAGCAGGCCCGCGGCGACGATGAGCGCAAAGGGTGCCGCAATCACGACGAGCTCGGCGCGACGCAGTGCGAGAGCGGCGACGAGACCGAGGGCAGCGAGCCCGACGTACGACGCGAGCCGGGGCGACGCGTAGGGCGTCACGCGGCCGGGGTCACGTCCTCGGCGGGCGGAGTCGGGACCGTCTCGAGAATCTCGCGGACGACGTCCTCGCCCGATCGCCGCTGCACCCAGAGCTCTGGCTTGAGGACGAGTCGGTGAGCGAGCGCTGGAATCGCCACCGCCTTGACATCGTCGGGTGTCACGAAGTCTCGCGCTGCGAGAGCAGCGCGGCAACGCGAGAGCTTCAGGAGCGCGAGGCTACCACGAGGGCTCGCGCCCACGGCCAGGCTCGAGCTCTCACGCGTCGCCGCAGCGAGCGCGACGATGTAGTGGCCGACGGACGGATCGACGTGGACAAGCTCCACCGAGGCCTGCATCTCCAGCAGGGTGGCACGGTCGATTATCTGTTCGAGCTGGATCTCGTCGCCGCGCCGCTCGATTCGCCGCGAAAGCATTTCCCATTCGGCATCCGCGTCCGGGTATCCGAATCCGGTGCGGAGGAGAAACCGGTCGAGCTGAGCTTCCGGCAGCGGGTACGTTCCCTCGTACTCGATGGGGTTCTGGGTCGCGAGGACGAGGAACGGATGCTCGAGCGGCCGAGTGACGCCGTCCGTCGTGACCTGTCGCTCCTGCATCGCCTCGAGCAGGGCGGCCTGCGTCTTCGGCGGGGCACGGTTGATCTCGTCGGCGAGCAGCAGGTGGGTGAAGATCGGGCCGGATCGGAAGTCGAAATCA
>JAYTJO010000564.1:0-6026 GCA_043730975.1 Thermoleophilia bacterium
GATGGAGCGTCGCTACGAGCGCCTCTCGATCATCCGCGCGCGCAACCTGCCCGAGGCGAACCGGACGTTCAAGGCGCGTGGGGAGGAGCCGCTCCCGTATCTGCTCGTCGTGATCGACGAGCTCGCCGACCTGATGATGGTGTCTCCGCAGGCCGTGGAAGACGCGATCATCCGCCTGGCGCAGAAGTCGCGCGCGGTCGGAATCCACCTCGTCCTCGCAACGCAGCGTCCCTCGGTCGACGTGATCACCGGGATGATCAAGGCCAACGTCCCGTCGCGGATCGCTTTCGCCGTCTCGAGCCAGACCGACTCACGGGTTATCCTCGACACCTCTGGCGCCGAGAGCCTCCTCGGCCAGGGCGACATGCTGTTCAAGCCGCTCGGTACCTCTCGCATGCAGCGCGTGCAGGGCGCCTATGTCGCAGAGGAAGAGGTCGCGATGGTCGTCGAGCAGTGCCGCCGTCAGCGCGGCCAGGTGCTCGACGAGAGCCTGCTCGAGGCACCGGAGACGTTCGCAGACGACATTGCGGGCGGCGACAACGGGGAGTTCGACCCGGACGAGGATCCGTTGCTCGACAAGGCGACCGAGATCGTCGTCCAGACCCAGACCGCGTCGGTCTCTCTCCTTCAACGCCGTCTCCGCGTCGGCTACACGCGGGCGGGTCGCCTGATCGACATGCTCGAGCGTCGCGGTGTGATCTCTGGCTACGAAGGATCCAAGCCGCGACGGGTCCTGATCGAGCAGTCCGATCTGCAGAGAATTTCCGCGGACTGAACACGGCGCTTACAACTTCCCGTTACCATCGTTCGTCAGATCAGTTAGAGCTGGACAAACGACGAGTTTCAGGAGGATGGAGTGAGGAATCACAAGTTGAAGGCACTGCTTACGGGCAGCATCGCCCTCGTGCTGGTAGCAGCACTTGCGGGCGTCGGTCTTGCGGCCGGCGGCAAGAAGGCAGCAGCGGGTGACACGTGTCTCGTCACCGACGTCGGCGGCCTGAACGACCGCAGCTTCAACCAGCTGGCCAACAAGGGCCGGCTCGACGGCGAGAAGGCTCTCGGCGTCAAGACGTCGGTCCTGCAGTCGTCGAAGGAGTCGGACTACATCCCGAACCTCCTCTCGTGCGTCCAGAACGGTGCCGACTTGACGATCGGTGTCGGCTTCCTGATGGCCGAGGCCATCAACACCGTCGCCGCGCGGTTCCCGAACAGCAAGTTCGCGATTATCGACTACCGGTTCCAGGACCTCCCGTCCAAGCCGGCGAACACGCGCGGGATCCTCTTCCGTGAGCAGGAAGCCGGCTACCTGGCCGGGTGGCTCGCGATCAAGACGCTCATGTCACAGAAGAAGCCGCTCGTCATCGGTGCCGTCGGAGGCTTCAAGATTCCACCCGTCGATCGGTACATGGCGGGTTACAAGGCCGGCGCAGAGGCCGCCAACCCGAAGGCCAAGGTCTTGCTCGGTTACGCGCTGAGCTTCACCGATCAGGCCAAGTGCAAGGAGCTGTCGCTCAACCACATCGCCGAGGGCTCGCAGGTCGAGTTCGGCGTTGCTGGCTCGTGCGGTCTCGGATCGCTCTCTGCAGCGAAGGACAAGGGCCTCTGGGGCATCGGCGTTGACGCCGACCAGGGCTACCTCGGTGCGCACATGCTGACAAGCGCTGTCAAGCGTGTCGATGTCGGTGTCTCTCGCACGATGAAGCAGGCGAAGACGAATACGTTCAAGGGCTACGGCAACACGATCTTCTCGGTGCGCGCCGGTGGCGTCTCACTCGGCAAGATCTCGCCGAAGGTTCCGGCAGCGATCGTTGCCGCTGAGAAGGTGCTCGAACAGAAGATCCGCACCGGCAAGGTGAAGGGCATTCCGACCGAGGTGAAGTAGTCCTCGACCGGAAAGAAACGTGATGAAGGGCGGGCCAGACGGCCCGCCCTTCATCGTTCTGGGAGGCCGTGCGGTCACCCAGGTTCACCACTTGCGCACGCCGCCCGCCGGGAACCATAGAATCGTCGCTCGATGACCGACGCGGCCCCCACGGTGCTCGAGATGAGCCACATCACGAAGCGCTTCCCCGGCATTGTCGCCAATGACGACGTCAGCTTCGATCTCCGCAAGGGTGAGGTGCACGCCCTGCTCGGCGAGAACGGCGCTGGCAAGTCGACCCTGATGAACATTCTGTACGGCCTGTACCACCCGGACGAGGGTGAGATCAGGATCGGCGACAAGTCAGTCCAGCTCGGGTCACCGAGCGCCGCCATCGATGCAGGTGTGGGAATGGTTCACCAGCACTTCATGCTGATCCCCGTGATGACGGTCGCAGAGAACATCGTTCTCGGAGACGAGCCGCGGCACGCCGACATTTTCCTCGACGTCGGCGAGGCGAACGATCGCGTGCGAGAGATCTCTGATCGCTTCGGCCTTGCGGTCGACCCGAAGGCGAAGATCGAGGACATCACGGTCGGACAGCAGCAGCGTGTCGAGATCCTGAAGGCCCTCTACCGCAACGCCGACATCCTGGTGCTCGATGAGCCGACCGCCGTGCTTACGCCACAGGAGGCAGGCGAGCTCTTCGGAATCGTCCGCGGCCTGACAGAGCAGGGGAAGTCGATCATCTTCATCAGCCACAAGTTGAACGAGGTCACGGAGATTGCCGATCGGATCACCGTTTTGCGGCGAGGGAAGCTGATCGAGACGATTCCGGCGGCGGGCGCGACAGAGGAGAGCCTTGCCCAGCTGATGGTCGGTCGCGAGGTGTCGTTTCGGGTCGACAAGAGCCCTTCCAATCCCACGGACACGTTGCTGGAGGTACGCGACCTGCACGTCTTCGACGATCGCGGCATCGAAAAGGTACGCGGTATCTCGCTCGACATCAGGGCCGGCGAGATCGTGGGGCTCGCAGGCATCGACGGCAACGGGCAGTCCGAGCTGATCGACGCGATGACCGGGCTCCGGAGAGCGGCGTCGGGGAGCGTGAAGGTCTCCGGGGAACATGTCACCACCGCAAGCGCTCACGGGCACTTCGAGGCGGGCCTCGGCCACATTCCAGAAGATCGACAGCGGCGTGGACTCGTGCTCGAGTTCACGATCGCGGAGAACATCGCCCTGCATGACTACCGACGCGCGCCCGACTCCCGCTTCGGGTGGCTGTTCCCCTCGCGCCTGATCGAGCGAGGCGCGCGGCTGATCCGGGAGTACGACGTTCGCGGCGGCGGCCCGCAGGCGCGTGCTGGCGGCCTCTCCGGCGGCAACCAGCAGAAGGTCGTATTGGCTCGCGAGATCGACCGCAACCCACAGGCCCTCATCGCGGCGCAGCCGACTCGCGGGCTCGACGTGGGAGCGATCGAGTTCGTGCACCGACGTCTCGTCGAGGAGCGAGACGAGGGCCGCGCAGTCCTCCTCGTCTCGCTCGAACTGGAGGAGATCCTCTCGCTCTCCGACAGGATCCTCGTCATCTACGAGGGCCAGATCGTCGGCGAGTTCGCGCCGGATGCGACCGAAGAGGAGATCGGCGTCGCAATGACGGGCGGCGGCCGGGGACTGGAGGCGGCATGAGCGACCTCGATCAGCCACCTGCAGGGGCGCCGGAGGATCCGTCGGGTTTCGGCCCCGAGGTGAGGCAGCCGTGGCTCGAACGCTACGACGTCGCAGCTAAGGCCGGAGGTCTTCTCGCTCCCGTTCTGACCGCGCTCCTCGCATTTGCGGTCGGCGGCCTCGTCGTTCTCATCACGACGGGGAAGAACCCGCTCGCGACCTATCGCGCCATTTTCGAGGGCGCAGGATTCAACTGGTTTTTCCCGTGGGTTACGGGCCTGGAGCGGCAGGCCGCTGCGTTCAACATGCAGCAAACGCTGATCATCACGACGACGCTCGTTCTCACGGGCCTCGCCGTCGCGTTCGCCTTCCGCTGTGGGCTCTTCAACATCGGCGGCCAGGGTCAGTACATCACCGGAGCGATCTTTGCCGTCTGGATCGGCTCCTCGTTCGACGGGCTGCCCCCGCTCGTTCACATCCTCTTCGCGGCAACCGCTGGCGCGCTTTGCGGTGCGCTCTGGGCGGGCATCGCAGGCATTCTCAAGGCGACGGTCGGAGCCCACGAGGTGATCTCGACGATCATGCTGAACTGGATCGCGATCTGGATCGGCGTCTTCCTTTTCGGTGTCGGTGGGCCGCTCCAGAACGACCGCCAGGAGTTCGTGCCCGTCTCGAACGACATCGCCGAGGGTGCAAAGCTCCCGGTCTTCTGGGGCGACCCCGTTTTCCAGGGTCTGCACATCGGCTTCTTCGTCGCGATCGCAGGTCTTGTCATCTACTGGCTGATCCTCAGCCGCACCACGCTCGGCTACGGCGTGAAGGCCGTCGGGTTCAACCCCGAGGCCGCTCGCTACGGCGGAATCAACGTTCCCCGCAACTACTTCCTTGCAATGGCGATCTCGGGTGCCTTCGCCGGGATTGCAGGCGCAATCGACATCCTCGGTTGGCAGTTCAGGCTCGGTACTGACACCGTGCAGCAGGCGACGATCGCCTTCGTCGGCATTGCCGTCGCCCTTCTCGGGCGCAACACGGCGATTGGCGTTGCGCTCGCGGCGCTGCTCTTCGGCGGCCTACTCACGGGAACGTCGACCCGCAACCTCGACCCGGAGATCTTCCGTCCCGAGCTCGCCTCGAACCTGACGCTCCTCATCCAGGGTCTCGTCGTTCTCTTCGTCGGCGCCGACGTGATCGTGCTCTGGTTGATGTCTCGGGTTCGTCGGAGGAAGACCGCATGACCTCGATGGCCCTACCTCTTGCCGCGCGCGCTCCACGGGGCCTGCGAACCGTCTCGTGGATCGGGATCACTCTCGGACTTGTCGGCTGCTGGATTGCGCTGCCGCCGATCACGGCCCGTTCGTGGGTGTGGAGCCTCGTCGTCTGTCTGATCGCGGTGATGCTGGGCATCGGCGTCGTGATTCGCGGCGAACGACGATTCGGTGGCTTTGCGATCGCATCCGGCATCCTCGGCTTCACGGTCGGCTACCTCGCCACGCTCTCCGGTGTCGGGAAACTCGAGACCGTCGTCGTCTGGTCAGCGCTGATCGCGTCGACGCTCCGGTTTGCGACACCGCTCGTCTTTGCTGCGCTCGGCGGCATGTTCTCCGAGCGCTCGGGCGTGACGAACATCGGCCTCGAGGGGATGATGCTGATCGGCGCGTTCTTCGGCATCCTCGGCGCCGACAAGTTCGGTACGTGGTGGCTCGGACTGCTCACGGCTATCGCAGCAGGCGCCGTCACGGCGCTCCTTCATGCAGTGCTGTCGATCCAGTTACGGGCAGACCAGATCATTGGCGGCACCGCGATCAACTTCCTCGCGCTCGGTCTGACCGGCTACCTGTACATCGACATCTACGGCGCAGAGGGCACGCCGACGGATGTCCCCGGCATTCCTTCCGTGAATCTCGGCTTCCTCGACAGCTTCTCGTTCCTCGACGTGATCTTCGGCGATCTGAACCTGATGATCTGGTTCGCCATCATCTTGGTTCCACTCTCGTGGGTTGTGTTGTTCAAGACGCCCCTCGGTCTGAGGATCCGAGCCGTCGGTGAACATCCGAAGGCTGCAGATACGGTCGGCATCTCCGTCTACGGGATCCGCTACGGCGCCGTGATTCTCTCGGGCATGCTCGCCGCCTGCGGTGGTGCGTACCTGTCGATCGGCTTCCTCAACTCGTTCAACGAGAACATGACTGCCGGGCGTGGATTCATCGCTCTGGCCGCCGTGATCTTCGGCAACTGGCGCCCGTTCGGCGCTGCAGCTGCCTGCGTCCTCTTCGGATTTTCGAGTGCTCTTGCACAGCGTCTTCCGGAATACTCGGACTCCGCTGCTGTTCTCTTCCAGGCGCTCCCGTACGTCCTCACTCTGATCGCGGTTGCCGGCGTCGTCGGCCGCTCGATCCCGCCGGCAGCCGTGGGGCGCCCCTACAAGAAGTCCTGATGGGGAATCGACGCGCAGCGTGGTCCGTTGTCCTGGGCGTGCTCGCGACCGTCACGCTCCCGG
>JAYTJO010000565.1:0-2755 GCA_043730975.1 Thermoleophilia bacterium
CCACATCCGTGAACAGAAACGTCACCGTCCCCGACGGGAGGTCACGCATCGGGAAGCTCTTCCAGCGCCAGGGCCAACGCTTCGTCGACGGTCAGCGCCTGGCCTTGCTCCCACGCCTCCGCAATGGCACCCTCGTCGAGTTGCGCCCGGATGGCCGTGAGCGCTTCCTCGTGCGTCTTCTTGAGAAACGGGGGTGCACCAGCGCCGATCTCCTCGCGGAGAGACTCCGCACGCGAGAGGAGCCGGGCGGCATCTGCCTCCGCTCCGCCCGCGATGGCGAGGGCTCGGGCGAAGCGACTGAGGTCGAACGCGATCTGGAGAGATTCGCCACGGTCGCGATCGATGCGCAGGACATCCTTCATGATCGAGACGGCGTCCCGAGCCAGCCCCGCGCCCAGAGCCAACGACGCCAGAGCGCCGAGCGTCTGTGCCTCGAGTTGCTTGTTGGCGAGCGCTCGCGCACGAACGAGGTTGTTCTCGTGCATCGCCCGCGCGCGCTCGAGGTCGCCGAGCTCCTCGTACATCCACGCGAGCAGGCGAGTCGCGAACAGGGCGTTGTCCTCGTCGCCGACGTCGCGAAAGAGTGTGGCGCTGTCGTCGAAGAGCTGTCGCGCTCTCGGGAAGTCACCTTCGTCTGCGACGGCGAGGCCGAGCATAACGCCGGAATTGGCGGTTCCCCATGGATCGCCGAGCTCGCGATGGAGTAGGAGTGCCTGTTCCGCACGAAGCCTCGCTGTCGCAGCGTCACCGCTCTGGCGTGCCATCAGGGCTGCTCCGGTGAGCGCCTTGGCGCGGGCGTCGGTCGCGCGCCCGTCGCGAGACAGCAGGTCCTCGAGCCGCTGCCGGCCCTCCGTCAGGTGACCCGTCTCCCAGAACCCTGCTAGCGCTCCCGCCAGTCGCAGGGCAGGCTGCGAGTCATCCGACGCGCCCAGCCAGTCGAGAGCTGCTCGAAGGTTGTCGCTGTCGGCCTCTAGCCGCTGCAACCAAACCTCCGGATTCTTTTCCAGGTGGGGCTCGGCCTCTTCGGCGAGGTCGAGGAAGTGTTGTGCGTGGCGGTCGTGTAGCGCCTTGTCGTCGCTGGATTCCTCGAGTTGCTCGGCGGCGTATTCGCGGATTGTTTCGAGCATCCAGTAGCGACCGTCGTTGTGGCGGAGGAGGCTCTTGTCGACGAGTGACTGGAGTGTGTCGAGGTCTGCGTCGCAGATGTCTTCTGCTGCCTGGAGTGTGCAGCCGCCAGGGAAGACGGCGAGACGGGCGAACAGCCGCTGCTCGTCTGGGATCAGTAGCTCGTGGCTCCATTCGATCGTGGCGCGCAGGGTGCGTTGTCGCTTCGGCAGGTCTCTGGCTCCGCCGGTCAGGAGCGGCAGCCGCTGTTCGAGGCGTTCGAGGATCTGGGCGGGGGAGAGTGCCTTGATCCGTGCGGCGGCGAGCTCGATGGCGAGTGGGAGGTCGTCGAGGCGCTGGCAGATCTCGGCTACGGCGGCGGTCGGGACGAAGTCGGGCTTGATCGCGCGTGCCCGGGAGGAGAAGAGCTGGACTCCCTCGTCGTGGGCGAGTGGGGGTACCGGGTACTCCTGCTCGCCCGAGAGGTGGAGCGGCTCGCGGCTCGTCACGATCAGGCGCAGGTTCGGGCAGGCAGCAAGTGGGCCGGCGAGCCCCTCGGCCGCTTCGATGACGTGCTCGAAGTTGTCGAGGAGCAGGAGTAGGTGCTTGTCGGCGATCTGCTCGGCGAGGCCGTCGTTTGCTCCCACGGCCCGGGATGCTTCCTCGAGCACAAGGGCGGGGTCACGCAAGGGCGCGAGCGGCACCCAGAAGACACCGTCGGGGAAGGCGTCGCTCGCCTCTGCCGCTGCCTGCAATGCGAGCCGTGTCTTGCCGGTGCCGCCCGGCCCGGTCAGGGTAAGCAGGCGAACATCGGGACGGGCGAGCAGCGCGAGCACCTCGGCGAGCTCGCCATCTCGGCCCAGGAACGATGTCGCGGGGATCGGCAGGTTGGTGCGATAGAGGCTCTTCAACGCCGGAAACTCGGACCTGCCGAGCTGATAGATCCGCTCCGGCGCCGACAGGTCCTTCAACCGATGCTCGCCCAGGTCGTGGAGCACCTCGCTGTCCACAAGTGCCGCGGTGGACGTCGAAACGAGCACCTGACCACCGTGACCGCAGGCAGCGATCCTGGCGGCGCGATGGACGTCCTCACCGACGTAGCCCTCATCGGTCAGGAGCGGGGCACCCGTGTGCAGGCCGATCCGCACCGAGATGGGGCCGCCAGCAAGTCCGTCGAGGGACGCCGCGGCGGCGCCCAGTGCTCCCGGCGCTGTCGGGAAGGCAACGAAGAACGCATCCCCCTGCGTATCCACCTCCACACCACCATGGGCGTCGAATCCGCCGCGCAACACCCGCCGATGCTCCGCCAACGCCTCCGCATACCCCACCGCACCCAACCCGTGCAACAACCGCGTCGACCCCTCCACATCCGTGAACAAAAACGTCACCGTGCCGGACGGGAGGTCGGTTCGCATCAGCGGTTGCGGAGCCATCGCTCTAGATCCCGCCGGTGCACGATCCCGAGAACGAGGCACACGCTATCCCTCTCGAGGACGTCGACCATGACGCGCAGGTCGCCGACTCTCAGCCGATGGAACGAGTCGCGCGTGCCCCGGATCGTCTTGACCGTCTTTCCGCGCATCCGGCCGGGTCGAGCAACAGCAAGTGCGAGCCTCTCGAGGGCTTTGCGTACGCGCGCGCGGTCGCTCGG
>JAYTJO010000566.1:0-2185 GCA_043730975.1 Thermoleophilia bacterium
GACCCAATCGTGCCAGATCCGGTCGAGTTCGTCCATGAGCGTTCTGAGAAACGGGGGCGAGAACGTCACGCGCGAGACGACGATGCCACGCGGCTCTACCGGATCCAGGCGAGCGAAGTCAATCGTGATCTCGTCGTGGCTTCCGTTCACTCGAACGGCGTTTGCCCATACGCCGGCGAACCGTCGCGCGTCGATCGTGATCTCGGCATCCTCATCGCTCATCCTCGAAGAGCCTCGCGCAGCTCCGGCGTCCTCTCGAGCAGCTTCTGCATCCGGGCCACGTCCTTCGCCCGCAGCGTCACTGGCCCTCGTCGCGCACTGCCGTCGGTCGTGTAAGCAAACCGGACGAGCCGCTCGCCGCCCTCCGTCTCGAGCAGCTCCACGACCGTCGAGAACCGCCGCTCTCCCGACCGCTGAGCGACGCTCACCTGCTCGACCGCTCGCGCCTTTCCCCACGGTGTCGAGATTGCTCGTGTGGCGATTGTCTTCATGAAAGACAACGTACCGCCGGAATCGTCACAGAAGTGTGCCGACTCTGTGCCTAGTGTGCGCCAGCTTCAGAGCACGCCGTACTTGATCCAGACCGCGCGGATGCTCATGCCGGCAAGAAGATCCTCGCGCGCATTGCCCTCCAGACGGTGCTTCGTGACGACGGCTTCTGCGACGTCAGCGACCATCTCCTGCGGCACGACCACGATCCCGTCGACGTCTCCGACGACGAGATCTCCCGGCTGCACGTCGACTCCACCAACCCGCGCCTCGACGTCGATGTCCGTCACGACCGCGCGGGCGAAGGTGTCGAGAGGCGAGAGACCGCGCGCAAACATCGGGAAGCCAAGTGCCTTGATCTGGGCCGCATCCCGGACGTATCCGTCGACCACCACACCCGCTGCCCCGCGGCCCATCGCCGCGCAGGAGAAGAGTTCGCCCCACGAGGCACAGCGAACGCCCTCCTCGACGACGAGGAGGGGCACGTCGCCCGGTCGCAAACCGTCGAGCGCGGTCAGCTCGCCGTCGTAAGGCAGCTCCGGTTCGGATGGATCGGCGACGATCACAACCGGCACCGCAACGCCAGCGAGCCGCGCCTCCGGCCAGAGCGGCCGGATCGCGAGGTCGAGCACCTGATCGCGGTGGCCCATGCGGTCGAGCGCGTCCGAGATGACTGCGGCGGGTGCGCCACCCAGCACGGCCACAGCATCCCCGTCGATAGGGCGGCCGTCCGTCACCCTGACCCCACCGCAACAAAGCAGCCCTCGATGTGGTCGTCGACCATGCCCGCAGACTGCATGAACGCGTATACCGTCGTCGGGCCGACGAAGCCGAACCCGCGTCGCTTCAACTCCTTCGAGAGCGCCGTCGACTCCGGCGTCGCCGCTGGGAGATCACCCATGCCGGTGGGCCTCCCCGACCGCGGAGGCGGAGCGAATCCCCAGACGAAGTCCGTTAGCCCCTCGGAGAGTTCGAGCGCAGCAACGGCATTCCCGATCGTCGCCTCGACCTTGCCGCGATGCCGGACGATCCCTGCGTCGCCGAGGAGCCGCTCCACATCGCCCTCGTCGAACTCGGCCACACGCGCGATCGAGAAGCCGGCGAACGCCTGCCGGAAGCTCTCGCGCTTGCGCAGGATCGTCAGCCACGAGAGCCCCGCCTGGAACCCTTCCAGCGAAAGCAGTTCGAAGAGGCTGTCGTCGCCACGCTTCTCTCGGCCCCACTCCTCGTCGTGATAGGCGCGGTAGAGCGAGTCGTCGCCGCACCAGCCGCAACGCGCGGTTCCGTCGGCGTCATGGATGAGTTCGATCATCGTTTGATTCTGCCGATCGGTAGCGTCCGGTGCGATGTTCGAGCTGACGACAGCAAATGCAGCGGAGTACCTCGTGCGCCGCGGTGTCGTTCCTTCGGGTGCGACGATCGAGGTCGCCGAGCTTCCGGGCGGCGTGTCCGCGACCGTCATCGCTGCGCACGCGCCCACAACCGGAGAAGCGTTCGTCGTCAAGCAGGCGCTACCCCAATTGCGCGTCCGCGACGAGTGGCTCGCGACGCCCGACAGAGCCGAGACCGAGGTCGCTGCGATGGAGCTCTGCGGTGCGATCACCCCCGGGGTAGTCCCGGCGATCATCGACAGCGACCCCTCTGCCCACGCGCTCGTGATGGAGCTGATTCCTCCAAGCGCGCGGAACTGGCAAGC
>JAYTJO010000567.1:0-3898 GCA_043730975.1 Thermoleophilia bacterium
GATGCGAGGACGCAGGGAGCCTGCCGATACGGGACGTATCGGGGCGACCGAGGACGAAGCAGCGTGCCGCCCAGCACGTTCCGGCGGCACAAGGCTTCACTCTGAAACGCGCTCTAAAGCCTGTCACCGCCGTCAGGCGGCGCTGGCGTCAGCAGCACGGATCTCGAGCGGCGTCGGCAGCTCCTCGACGAGCTCCTGTGCACTCAGCGTGCGCGTCTGGCGCTCGATCGGGACGAGCTCGGGAGGCTCGACGCCGGTGATCCCGAGCTGCTCGAAGCGGCGCGCCTGCGGCAGCACCTGCCGTTCGAGCGATCCGACCGTCTCGTTGTAGGACTTGACCGCGCCGTCGAGCGTGCGGCCGAGCTTCGACATGTGCGCACCCATGGTGGAGAGCCGTTTGTACAGCTCCCGGCCGAGATCGCTGATCTGGCGTGCGCCCTCGGCGATCGTCTCCTGCTGCCAGCCGTAGTGCACCGCCCGCAGGAGCCCGATCAGGTTCGTCGGTGTGGCGGGGATGACATTGTTCGACAATGCGAGCTCGTGGAGAGACGGGTCGACGTCGAGCGCGGCGAGCCACGACGACTCGTCGTGCAGGAACATGACGACGAACTCCGGCGTCGCAGGCAGTTGCCGCCAGTACGCCTTCTGGCCGAGCGATTGGATGTGCGTACGCACCTGGCGGGCGTGGTCGGCCAGGCCGGCCCGTCGTGCCTCCTCGCTCGCTCCTTCCTGGTGGGCGCTGAGGTAGCCCGCGAGCGAGACCTTGGAGTCGATCACGATCGACTTGCCACCCGGCAGCTTCACGATCACGTCGGGCCGAAGCACGCGGCCGTCGTCGCCCGCGACGGTCTGCTGCTCGTCGAAATCGCAGTACGAGAGCATTCCGGCCATCTCGATCACGCGCTTGAGCTGGATCTCGCCCCACTGGCCGCGGACCTGCGAGTCGCCACGGAGGGCGCTGACGAGATTCCCGGTCTGCAGTCGGAGCCCCTCGTGTGCCGACCGCACGATCTCGAGCTCCTTGTGGATCTCGCCGTAGGCCCGCTGGCGCTGCTGCTCCATCAGGTTGACGTTTGTCTCCACCTTCTCGAGGGACTTCTTCAGCGGCTCGACGACCACGCCCAGCCGGCCCATCGCCTGCTCGGTGAAGGCGTTCGCGTTCTCCCGCAGTGCCTCCGTGGAGATCGCCTTGATAGCCGTCTCGACGCGCAGATCGAAGGCGCCCCGCTCGGCCGCGAGTGCCCCTTCCGTCTCGGCGAGCGCTCGTTGCGCCTCACGTGCCTCGAGGGCCGCCTGATCACGATCGGAGAGCGCTCTGCGGACGGCGACGAAGTAGACGCCGGCGGCGCCGATCACGAGCCCGATCAGAAGTGCGACGATGGTCATCAGGTCGATGAACGCTAGTCCTGCTGTCGGACGGAGCCGTCAGGGGCTTGCGGTGGCTAGGATTCCGGTAATGCCACCGACTCCGCGACCCGACGGCCCGAAGAAGAAGGCCTCCGTGAAGGTTCCAGGGTCGGGCGACGACTCGAACCGGCGCCTGCTGATCATGATCGGCGCCGCCGCCGCGATCGTCGTTGTCGCGAGCTTTCTCGGCTACACCCTCTTTGGTGGTGGAAGCAGCGCTGACGGTGAAGCCAGTTCGGCGGCTGCGACGAAGCAACTCGAAGCGGCCGGGTGCACGGTGAAGGTCGTGACGTCGCTCTCGGTGGGCGATCATTCGGTAACGACGCCGGAGGGTACGTCACCGAAGTGGAACACCTCGCCGCCGACGAGTGGGCCGCACTACACGCAGCCGGCGATCTGGG
Source organism: Thermoleophilia bacterium (assembly GCA_043730975.1). GTDB lineage: Bacteria > Actinomycetota > Thermoleophilia > Gaiellales > Gaiellaceae > Gaiella. The sequence continues at coordinate 1,809 of JAYTJO010000567.1, forward strand.
GCTCGTACACCGAGCCACTCCTGCAGGCGCAGGTCGTGCACAATCTCGAGCACGGTGGCATCTTCATCCAGTACGGCGAGGACGTCCCGCAGGCGACGATCGACCAACTACAGACGTTCTATGATGGGCGTCGAAACGGCACCCTCCTGGCACCGCTGCCGAGCCTCGGCTCGAAGATCGCGCTCGGAGCGTGGACGACGAAGAGCGCGAGTGACGCGGACGACGGTACTGCCTACCTCGCGAAGTGCGCCGATTTCAACGAAGCCGCCTACGCCGCCTTCTTCGCGGCAAACCAGTTCAAGGGCCCGGAGCGCTTCCCGAGCGAATCGATGCTCCCCGGCGCGTAGTCGGCGAACAGCGGTGGCCCTCGCCTAAACTCGCCCCACCCGCCGGGGTGGCGAAACTGGTCATACGCGCCCGACTTAAAATCGGGTGGCCTTCGGGCCGTCTGGGTTCGAGTCCCAGCCCCGGCATGTGGTGGGACTGCGATGGAAGAGCGTATCGCACTCCCACCACATGCATTTTGCTGCTCGCTTCGCGAGATCCTGAAGGCTCGCCCGCGAGCCTCCGATGGGAGGAGCGCCGCTGGGCTTTGATTCGCTCACGTCGCGCTCAGGCCCTCGCGGGTGTGTCGAGGAGGGCGCCGACGAGGTCGGGCACCCGAACAGCTCCTGACCCCTCGAAGAGAATTGCCCGTGCGGCGCGAGCCTACGGGCCTGTGCCGCCGTGTGCAAGCGGCGCTGCGTTGCTCGCTGGAAGGCTGCAAGGTACGTACACTCCGGGGCCGATGGCGAGCGTTCACGAGGAGGAGCTGCACGAGCCCCTGGAGTGGGATTCTCCGCTCTATCGCACTGCGATCGCCCAGTACGACCAGGCCGTTCCCCACGCCGACATCGACCCCGATGTCGCGGAGCGCCTGCGGTTCCCGGAGCGTGCGTTCATCGTCAGCTGCCCCGTACGACTCGACAGCGGCCGGCGCGTCGTCTTCCCTGGCTATCGGGTGCAGCACTCGAGCGTTCTCGGCCCGACGAAGGGCGGCATTCGTTACGACCCGGAGGTCACGCTCGGCGAATGCGCCGCACTCGCGGTCTGGATGACGTGGAAATGCGCGCTTCTGCGTCTGCCCTACGGCGGCGCAAAGGGCGGCGTGCGCTGCAGCCCACACGAGATGTCGCAGGGTGAGCTCGAGCGGCTGACGCGCCGATTCACGTCAGAGCTGCTGCCGATCATCGGCCCGAAAGAGGACATTCCGGCGCCCGACATGGCGACGAACGAGCAGACGATGGCCTGGATGATGGACACGTACTCGATGCAGAAGGGCCACGCGGTGCCGGAGATCGTGACGGGGAAGCCGATCTCGATCGGCGGCTCGGTCTTCCGGCACGAGGCGACCGGCGCGGGAGTCGTGATGACGATCGCGCGGGCCTGCGAGCGGCTCGGCTGGAAGCTGAACGAGCAGCGCTGCGTCGTCCAGGGCTTCGGCAACGTGGGGGGGATCGCCTCGCTCGAGCTGGTGGAGCGCGGAGCCACGGTGATGGCGGTCTCGGACGTCTCGGGCGGCGTCTACGACCCGTCCGGGCTCGACATCGCCACGATGAGCGCCTACGCGAAGGAGAACGGCTCTCTCGAGGGCTGGGCAACCGGCATCAGGGTCTCGAACGAGCAGCTGCTCGAGCTCGAATGCGACATCCTCGTGCTGGCGGCCCGCGAGAACCAGGTCACCCTCGAGAACGCGGGGAATCTGCAGTGCAAGCTGATCGCCGAGGGCGCGAACGGGCCGATCTCGTTGACGGCCGACACGATCCTGAGTGAGCGTGGGATCCCGATCCTGCCGGACGTGCTCACGAATGCCGGCGGCGTCACCGTGTCGTACTTCGAGTGGGTGCAGGATCTCGGCCGCCTCTTCTGGGGCCGTGACGAGATCCGGGCGAAGCTCTCGGAGAAGATGAACGACGCGTTCGACCGTGTGTGGGACCTCTCCACGGAGAAGAATTTGACGTTACGTACCTCGGCGCTCGTCGCCGGGATCAAGGACGTCGGGGCGGCGCTCGAGGCACGCGGGCTGTACCCGTGACGACCGAGCTCGTTCG
>JAYTJO010000568.1:0-3395 GCA_043730975.1 Thermoleophilia bacterium
TCGAAGCGCTGCCCGGGCTGGCGCTTTCGGTGGACACGTCGAAGGCCGAAGTCGCGCGTCGGGCACTCGGTCTTGGTGTGGCACTCGTCAACGATGTCAGTGCCCTGCGTTCGGACTCGGACATGGCGGGCGTGATCGCCGACGCCGGTGCGTACGTCTGCCTGATGCACATGCAGGGCGAGCCTCGCACGATGCAACTCGAGCCGCAGTACGACAACGTCGTAGAAGACGTCGCAGCGTTTCTCGAGGAGCGACTCTCGGCCGCCGTGGCTGCGGGGATCAGTGAAGATCATGTCTGCCTCGATCCCGGGATCGGGTTCGGCAAGACCGTCGCACAGAACCTCGCGCTCATTCGTGGGCTCGGGCGAATCTGCTCCATCGGCCCGCCGGTCCTCGTCGGTGTTTCGCGCAAGAGCACCCTCGCGCGCGTCCTCGGCGATCCCGGCGGTCGCGTCGGGAGCGACGCGGCGTCCGTCGGCGCTGCGGTCGCGGCTTTCGATCGGGGGGCTACCCTGTTCCGCGTGCACGACGTCGCGGCCCATGTCGATGCGCTCACCATCGCCGCCGCGATCGAGCGGGGAGCGGAACGGTGACGATCGAGCTTCACGGGATCGTCCTGCACGGATACCACGGTGTCCTCGATGAGGAGCGTCGAGACGGGCAGAGGTTCCTCGTCGACGTGGAGCTCGACCTCGAGAACGAGCGGGCCGCGAAAAGCGACGCTATCGAGGATGCGGTCGACTACCGGCGAGTCGTCGCGCGCGTCGCGGAGATCTCGGATGCGCGTGCGTATCACCTGCTGGAGGCATTCGCAGCTGCGATAGCCGATGCGCTCCTCGAGGACTGGCCGGTCAGCGCCGTGCGCGTTCGGGTGCGGAAGCCCGACGTCGTGCTCGACCCGCCCGTCGAGGTCGCAGCGATCTCCGTCGAGCGTCACTCAGGCGCCTAACCCGCCCGCGTCACGAGACACGAAGGCGATACGTTGCCTCTCGGGCACCCTTCGATAGGACGACGGCAAGAAACCCGTAGCGTCCCGGGCCCTTGTTCGTAAACGTCAGGATCTCCGTGGTTCCGGGCCTGATCCCACGAGCGAGCCGATTGGAACCGGCGCTCTTTCCGGAAACGCTGATCGCGCTCGGTTTCCAGAGGCCCAGGTTCAGGTTCGTGTCTGCCGTCAGGGTCGCGGTGAAGCGGCCGTTCCTCGGGAGCCAGACGCGGTAGACGTCGCGGGGGTCTTCGACCGCGTCGATCCGTGCGCGAACGGTCGTCGCGCGCCTGGCGGGTGTCGTCAGAGGCGGAACGGACGTGTCGTAGAAGCCGTCAACCTTCACGAACTCGATGTCGTCGTTCGGCTCGAGGGGATCGCGCACCGGCGCCGAGTACGCGAGAGCCGCGGGGACGTTGAGCAGGCCGAAGCCTGCAGCCTCGTCTCTGCCCGGCGCCCCGATGTCGACGGCGGAGCGGCGCATCACCTCGAACAGCTGGCTTGCGTCGAGTTCCGGGCGAACAGTCCAGATCCAGGCGGCCGCACCGGAGACGAGGGGCGCCGCGAAGCTCGTGCCGTCGGCCGTCGTCCAGCCCTTGCCGATCGCGGTCGCGATCGGGATCGTCACACCGGGCGCGACAAGGTCGACGAAGCGCGACCTGCTCGAGAATGCGGGAATGAGATTGGACGCATCACTCGCTCCAACGGTCAGAACATGCGGAATGCTGGCGGGATACCCCAGAGGATTGTCCGTATCACCGCTGTTACCGGAGGCGGCCACCACGAGCGTGCCTTTCCTCACCGCCTCGTAGATCGCCTGCTCGATCACGGTTTCGTTCTCGTCGCTGCCGAGGCTGAGGTTGACGACCCCGGGGCCGTCATTCGCCGCCGCGAGGATCCCCTGCACGATCTGAGACGTCTCGAGCTGTGTGCCCTGGCCCTTGGCCGCGTCCCAGGAGCGGAGAAGTGCCTCCGGGTACACGCCGACGAGGCCGAGGCCGTTGGCCGGTGCCGCGACGACCGACCCCACCCCTGTGCCGTGCTCACCTCCGATGCCGGCAGGCTCCTGATCGTTCAGCGTCACCGTATTTGCCCGGCCGAGGAATTCCGGATGAGTGACGTCAATACCCGAATCGATGATCGTCACCGGGCGCCCCGCAGGTGGAGGTGTGAGAGTGTCGACGCCGATCACGGAGCGCCACCACTCCGTCGGAACGAGAGGGTCGGTGAAGTCCGTCACCAAAAGCGACCCTGCGACACGATTCGGCGTGCTGAGTCGAAGCGAGCCACGCTCGCGGAGGGCCGGGACGAGTCGCCTGGCTGCGTCGTCAGAGACGAGATAGAGGCCGAGCGACGGCGCCACGACGATCCCACCCTCCCGGGTGATGAGGACAGCTTCGGTACACCGCGCCGACGAACGGAGCTCCACAAGCGTTGAGCCTGACGACGGTTTGGCCGCGGAGGTCGGGGAGACGGAGATGCCGGCGGCAAGCGCCGTGAGCGCGAGGGCGGAGAGGAGGCGCATTGCCTTGAGTTCTACGTGCAGGCATCGCCCGTGGATGTCCCTGGTGTTTAAGGTTGGGTTGTGAGTCGTGCCTACGTCGGGCTCGGAGCAAATCTGGGCGACCGGGCTGGAACGCTTGCGCGCGCGCTCGAGCTCCTCGGGCACCAAGCACAGATCGCGATCGTTGCGGTCTCGTCGTTCCGGGAGACGGATCCGGTCGGGTACCTCGACCAGCCGCGGTTCCTCAACGCTGCAGTCGCCATCGAGACGCCGCTGTCGCCGCAGGCACTGCTCGGCACGTTGCTGCATGTCGAGCGTGAGCTCGGCCGGACACGCGAGGGACCGAGATATGGACCACGCACCGTGGATCTCGACCTGCTGCTGATCGAGGGCGTCACCGTGGACGAGCCCGGGCTCACGCTCCCACACCCGCGCCTGCACGAGCGGGCGTTCGCCCTCGAACCGCTCGTCGAGCTCGACCCGTCGATCGTGGTGCCAGGCCACGGAACCGTGACGCAGCTCCTCAGCGGGCTCTAGTGCGATGGCTCACAACGTTGCGTCCGTGTGCCCCTGGGGCAGTTGGGCCGCCGTGACCTGTCCCGGGAGAGGCTGCGCCGTCTCCCCTACAGGGGTACCGGTGGAACATCGTGGGGCGGCGCACTAGAATCAGCCCATGAGTCATCTCGACGAGCTGGACGAATTCGAGGCGAAGCTCGAGCTCGAGCTGAAGCGCGAATACACCGCGGTCTTCGGCCTCTTCCGCTACTGCATTCTCACCCAGGATGCGACCTATCTCTGTAACAAGCTCGACCTCAAGGTCGCGCCGCAGGCGAGCTACCCCTTCTTCCACCTCCAGATGGAGGACGTCTGGGTGTGGGACAAGAACCGGCCGACGCGCATGATCCC
>JAYTJO010000569.1:0-2301 GCA_043730975.1 Thermoleophilia bacterium
GTGCAAGCAGGCCGATCGTCGCGTCGACGTCATCCTTGGCGTCGTTCGCGTCGACGAACAGGAGGTCGAAACGGGGCCTCGGGCGGCAGTGTCTCGCGCCAGGATCCGGCGAGAACCGTGACGTTCGAATCGCCGAGGAAGAATGCCGCGACCGCGGCAGCCAGCTCCGGATCCGTCTCGGTCGTGAAGAAGGGCGTTGCCGGTGGAAGGGCAGAGACGATCCAGGCCGAGCCGACCCCGGCGCCGGTGCCGATCTCGGCGGCCCTCACGACGCCGCGACGTGCCGCGAGCACGTGCAGGAGAGCACCGTCCTCCGCCTCGCACGACTTCTCGAATCCGTAGGCCTCAGCGAGCTCGAGCGCCTTCGTCACGAGAGGGGGCGGTTCCATCGCTACGTGGCGGACTCTTCAGCGACGAGACAGGCAGAAAGGGCCGCCTCGGCGACGGCGAGCTGGGCGGGCGACGGCTCGGCCGTCGAAAGACGGCTCTGCAGTTCGTGGCCGGGTCGCGCAAGCGCCCGCGAGAGTGGGTGGCCGGGATGCCGTCCCATCCAGGCAAAGACCTCGACGGCGGCCCCGACCGCTCCGATCGCGCCCACCGCGCGTGCGGCCGGACGAGCTCGTGCGGGCGCACGTGCCGCAACGGCGCTTGCCGCTGCTGTCGTCAGGAGCAGTGGGCCGACGAGGTGGCCACCGCAGCGATTGTGCTCCTTCGTCGCGGGCTCACCGGTTTCGTACGTGCCGATCGAGATGTGCTCGGCGCCGTGGTACGACGCGAGCTCTCCACCCCTGAGCGCGAGAGCGGCGGGCGCCAGGGACGCGAGCGCAGCGATTCCCTCTCGCAACGGGAGGCTGAGACGGGAGCGTCGTGCCATGCCGGCAGCGGTCGCACCGACGATCATCGTCACCCCGACCCGGGGGCGCTCAAAGGGGAATCGCGCCTCGGGGAGCGCCCGCCTCACGTCGGGAAGGACGGCGAAGGCCTCGGCGAGTCGCAACGGGCCTCTGAGGAACGGGGTCGAGACCTTCGCAGCAAAATGTCGCTTAGGTCCGGTGGCCGTTCGAATCGCGCCATCACGGGTACGCACAGCGGCACCCCAGCACGTCGGGCCGTGCACGAGAACGCCGTTCGAGAGAGCCATACCTCCGAGCCGCAGCTTCTCCATCCAGCTGAGGGTACCGTGCGCCGATGGACGCATGGCCGGTGCTGGCCCTCATCACAGCTGCTCAACAGGCAGACGGGATCGTGTTGGTCGGGATCGGTGGCCACGGCTGTGCTGGGAAGTCGACGCTCGCGGGGATGATCCCGGAGGCGCAGCGCGTGGCGACGGACGAGTTCTGGACGGGCGACGGCTTCGATATCGATCGCCTCGCAGCCGAGGTGGTCGAGCCGCTCTCTGGTGGCGTCGCGGCTCGGTTCTCGTCCTACGACTGGGCGACTCGCGCGCAGCGTGGATCTCGAATCGTCGAACCGAATGGGATCGTGATCATCGAGGGCGTGTGCGCGCTCCATCGCACGCTACGCGACGCGTACGCCGTGCGGGTGTGGGTCGACGCACCTGCGGAGGTGCGGCTTGCCCGGGCAGTTGCCCGGGATGGTGAGGACACACGTGCCACGTGGGTGGAGAGGTGGATGCCCTCGGAGATGCGTTACGTGGAGCGTGATCAGCCGGTCGGCTGCGCGCATCTCGTGATCCAGAACGGCTGAAGCGACGCAAAGGATGGCTCGCCGCAAGCGTGGAAATCACTCGCGTGCGTCGCCCGTTCGGGGGTTGTCCATCTGGCGACACCACTATACGTTGCGGCCATGAAGCGGTTTCTCGTCGCCGTGATCGTCGCCTTGAGCCTCGTTCTCTTTGCGGCACCGGCACAGTCGGCGGAGACGGTCTACACCGGACAGTGGCTCTGCGATGACCGCGGTACGATCATGCCGCTCGGGGGAATCGAGCTCCAGCTCTGGCGACGCGGGAGTCCCGACTTCTTGCCGGTTGAGTGGGTCGGCGGGATCGATGACCTACGGTTTGCGAATCCGGATGGGACGTTCTCGCTGCGCGCATCGAACGGCGAGGACACCCGTTTTATCCGAATGGCTTTGCGTGACTCGGCGGGCGTTCGACTCAAGGACTGGGGCGGGATCAACGACTGGTCCGTCGATTCGGGCGGCTACAGGAACAACGTTCCCGAGCAAAACCTTGGCGGACTCCTCTTCACGACACCCGGCCAGTCGCACAAGTGCGCGATCTGGCGTGGCCTCCACCTCGCGCACCGCGACTTCCGTGACCTCATGGGCTTCAATCCGCCA
>JAYTJO010000570.1:0-1574 GCA_043730975.1 Thermoleophilia bacterium
CTACGGGGTGGTCGCGCTCGAGCGGCGACCACCCCGGTTCCTCCCCGAGCTCCAGAGATAGGCCATGACCGAGCCTGCGCCTCCCGCCACTCCGATGCCGCCCGACCCGGCCTCACTCCTGCGGAGTCGGAGCTACCTTGCGCTCCTCTTCTTCGGGGCGATCATCGGCGTGCCGGTCGCCGCAACCGTTTTTTTCTTTCTCGAGGCGATCGCCGAGACGCAGCAGTACATGTTCGAGACGTTGCCCGGCGACCTCGGGTTCGACAGCCAGCCGTCCTGGTGGTCGATTCCATTCCTCGCGCTGAGTGGCCTCCTCGTCGCCCTCACGATCCGCTATCTGCCGGGTACTGCCGGGCACAAGCCGGCGGAGGGCTTCAAGACCGCCGGTGCCGTCCAGCCGATCGACCTTCCCGGGATCATCCTCGCTTCATTTGCAACGCTCAGTCTCGGCGTCGTGCTCGGGCCAGAGGCGCCGCTGATCGCAATCGGAAGCGGCATGGGCGTTCTCGCCGTGCACCTGATCAAGCGCGATGCACCCGAGATGGCGAGCGTGGTGATCGGCGCCGCCGGGAGCTTCGCGGCTATCGCAACGCTGCTCGGGTCTCCGTTGACCGGGGCGTTCTCCTCATGGAGGCCGGAGGGCTCGGGGGCGCGATGATGGGCGTCGTGCTCGTCCCCGGGCTCCTCGCAGCGGGGATCGGATCCCTGATTTACGTAGGGCTCGGTGACTGGACGGGATTCGGGACGTTCTCCCTCGCCGTCCCGGACATCCCGGCCGCAGGCAGCCCCGACGTCGCCCAGTTTCTGTGGGCGATCGCGATCGGCATTCTCGCGGCGATCCTTGGCTCGGGTATCCGCCGCCTCGCCCTGGGCCTCCAGCCGATTGTCGAGCGGCGCATGCTGGTGCTGACGCCGGTCGCCGGCATCGCGATCGGCGTCCTCGTCTTCGTCGAGGCGACAGGCCGGAGCTCCTCCTACGTCCTCTTCTCCGGCCAGGAGCAGCTGGCACCTCTCATCGAGGAGGCGGCAGGCTGGACCGTGGGAGCCCTGCTCCTGCTCGCTCTCTGCAAAGGTCTCGCCTACGCGGTGGCCCTGAGCGGGTTCCGTGGCGGGCCGGTATTTCCCGGCATGTTCATCGGGGCCGTGGGCGGCATCGCGCTCTCGAGCCTCCCCGGACTGCCGATGATCGCGGGCGCTGCGATGGGCATCGGCGCAATGACGTGCGCGATGCTCGGCCTGCCACTCGTCTCCGTGCTTCTTGTGACACTGTTTCTCCAGGCGGACGGCCTGCCGTTGATGCCGCTCGTGATCGTTGCCGTTGTCGTCTCCTACGTCGTGTCGGCCCGGCTCACTCCCACACCCTCCTCGTCGGCCCCGGTGCAGCCTGCCGCAGGCTGATTGCCCCGTTCGAGTGCAGGTCGGCCACCAATCAGGTAAGAACACTCCATGACGACGACGATCTACGGGGAGGAGCCCACCTGGGGGCCGATGCGCCCGAAGGTCAGGCCCATTCGCCTGCTCATCTCCTGGGCTCTCAGCGCGCTCGCGCTCCTCGTTGCTGTCTGGATCGTTCC
>JAYTJO010000571.1:0-16830 GCA_043730975.1 Thermoleophilia bacterium
TCGATGTGCCGTGGGCATTGAGCCGAACGTCGAGACCCGTGGTGCGAGCGAGGGCAACAGCGCGAATGATGGGCGCGAGGCCCTTCGCGGCCGAGTACCGACCGAGCGCCGCCAGCCGAACGACACCGGAGGCAGGAGCCTCGGTGCAGGCGAAGTCGGAGATCTCGATGCCGTGCCCGATCCCGATGACCTTCGGTGAGGTGAGCGGCACCGAGCGCCGATCGACGGAGACAACGACGTTCGACGTGCGTACTGCTGCTTCAAGCATGCGAGTGCGGTTCCAGTGCGCGTACCAGAGCAGTACCCGGATCCCTGCAGGGCGTGCAAGGGGCGCCGCGAGGACTGCGTAGATCGGACACATGTGGGCGAGGACGGCCGCTGGTCGCGGACGCCGGGCAATCTCGGCCGCGAGCGCCCGCTCGAAGCGGGCCCCACGGCCGGCACGCGAGCCCGCGGCGAACGACCGCACGGTGCAGTTTGAAGGGAGCGAGCCGGGGACGGCACTGTCGGCGAGGACGACCACCTCGTCGACGCGGGCGGCGAGCGCGGCGATCTTGGCGACCGTCGCCCCGAGTACGGGATCTCCGGGGTCGACACGCTGGGTAACGAAGACGATCCGCATCAGCGACGCCGCCGCTCGATCACCGTGTCCACCAGGGCGCGCATCCGCCCGGCGAACTCCTCTGGCGTAGCCACCCAGCGACCAGCAGCGGCGTGCGCCCCCGACCCGAGGCGTTGAGCGAGAACCGCGTCGCCGAGCACGCGTGACAACGCGGCCGCCAGGCCGTCGGAATCGTCGGGCGGGACGAGAAAGCCGCTGACGCCGTTCTCGACCAGATCAGGAATGCCGCCGGAGTCGGTGCCGACGATCGAGCGGCCGCGACAGAACGCCTCTACGAGCACACGCCCCATTCCTTCCCCACGCGAGGGAAGCACGAGGAGGGTGGACTCATCGAGTGCCTGTGCAACACCTTCGGTTGGGAGCTCGGGGGTCCAGCTCACTCCGAGCGAAGTCTCTGTCACGAGGGCCTCCACTGTGCTTGCGAGACGCCCGCGGCCGACGACGTGGAGCCGGGCGCCCGGAACGCGCGCGCGGACGGACGGCCACGCGTCGGCTAGCACGTCGACCGCCTTGTACCGCTCGAGTACGCCGACGAAGAGCGCCTGCGGCGTTGTCGGCAACGCCACCGGCGGCGTGGCGGTGAACGGCGCAAGGTCCATGTAGGCCGGAAAGGTCGCCGTCGGCTCGACTCCCTGCTCGCGCACGAGGCGACTCGTGAAGCCAGAGACCGTCCGGACACCGTCGGCGCTCCGCACGACGTAGCGCGCAACCCTGTCGGTGACAGGGCTGAGCGCCCGTCGTAGAGGCGAGCCGTAGAGGCGTGTATCGGTGCGCCAGTCTCCGTGGACGTCGTAGACGATCGGCAGGTCGTTACGCGCGACAGCCCGCGCGAGCATGGTCAGCGCTGCATCCTGTGCTCCCTGGACGATGACGACATCTGGACGGAACGAGCGCAGCTCTCGCACAACTCGCGCCGGTAGAGCCGCGTAGAACGACGCACCCTCGAGCGGACCGAGCGGAAGGCGACGCACCAGGCTGAAGCGGTCGGTGTGAATCGGAGGGCCGTCGAGAGAGGTACCGAACTGCCGCCACTCGAGCACGGTGGACAGTGCATCGAAGCGTCGCTGCAGCGTCAGGCTCAGAGGTAGCCGGTAGCGGGTGCGAGCGACGAAGAGGACGCGGGGCTTCATCCGCTCCAGGCCTCTGCCAGCGTCTGCTCGAGGTCCGTGAAGAGACGTTCGGGACGATAGGGCTCGACGGATGGTGCAGCAGCACCGCGCAGCCGAGCACGCAGAGCAGCGTCCCCGAAGTAGCGCCTCACGGCTCCGGCGAGAGCAGCCGGGTCGCCCGGCGCCACGAGAAGCCCGTTTTCGCCGTCGAGGACGACCTCCGGCACGCCACCGACGCGCGTTGCGATCACCGGCGTCCCGACCGCGAGCGCCTCGACGACCGAATGTGGGAAGTTCTCCCAGCTCGAGGAGAGAACTGCGACGTCCGCTGCGGCGAAGAGCTCCAGCACGCCGACGCGGTCGATAGCACCGAGAAATCGCACCCGGTCGGCGAGGCCGAGTCGGTCGACGAGCGCGGCAGTCGGACCTCGCTCGTCGCCGTCACCGGCGATCACGAGCGACACGCCCTCGCATTCAACGAGCGCCTGCACCAGGACGTCCAGCGATTTCTGGGCGGTCAGGCGGCCGGCGAAGGCCATCGTGGGGCCCTCGAGGGCGAGTCGGCGGCGGAGCTCCTCCCGGGTCGAGGTGGGAAGCTCCGAAGGCCCGGGGTTCGGTAGGACGCTCACGCGGTCGGGGGGCGCACGCCACGTGATCGCGAGCGCCTCCAGATAGGCGCTTGGTGTGTACACGTGGGCCGCGTGCCGGATGACGTCGTCGCGCAGGGCGCGCAAAGCACGCGCTCCGAGACCACCACCGCCCGTCTGAAACGTGTCCACGTCGCCTCCCACGGCTCCGCGCGCGTGCAAACGCTCGAAGGCCGGGTCACCCGTGAGCTTGACGACGATCGGCGTCCGCGTGAGCCGGGCAGCGATCCCGCTCCGGCCGAACATCCCCGTCGTGTAGATGACGTCAGCCCGGCGCGATCGACGAAGAAGAAGCACGAGCGTGTGAAGGTGCCGAAATCCGACCGGGATCCGGCGCGGCGTCCAGCGCACCGGGTAGCGCCGCTGCTCCGGTGCCCGATCGGCCGTTACCACCACGTCAACAGTGTGCCCGCGTGCGGCGAGGAAGTCGGCAACTGAGGGAGCGTGACTGGCCGGCCCTCCGACGTCCGGTGGCCAGATACCCGAAACGATCAACACTCTCACGCAGTCGTCCCTTCCGATACGCGAACAGGAAGCGGCTCCCGCCGTAGCCGGAAGAGCAATACGGCCCAGGTCATGCCGAACGCGATCGTGGCGGCAAGCATCGCGAAAGCAGCACCGGTCGCTCCCCAGGCACTGCCGAAAACGAGCAGGAGCGGGAGCAGGACCGCAATCTCGACACCGTGGGCGACGATACGGAGGCTCGGCCGGCCGATCGAGACAGGGAACGTCTTCGTCCAACCGAGCACGAGACGGAGTGCTGCAGCGAGCAGCAGCACCCGGGCAGCGTCCGTGGCACCCGTGTAGTCGGGCAGGACGAGCTCGATCAGGCGCGGCATGGCGACCCAGAATGCCGGTACGAGGGCTACAGCAACCACGCTTGCACCCACGACATACCGCCTCAGCGTGGCATACGTCTGTGCAACCTGGCCGTGCTCGAAATCACGCGTCTGCTCGGTGAGGAGAATCAGTCGCACAGGGGCCGACAGCGCCTCGAGCCCCGTTATGGGCGCCTGAGCAGCGCGAAAGTAGCCGACCTGCGTCGGGCTCGCGACGACGCCGAGAGCGAGGGGCGCCAGCGTATTCCTCATCGAGACGAGCGACGTTCCGATGCCCGACTGAATCACGAAGCGGGTGATCTCGGGCCGATCACGGGCGAGCGGGACAACCTCCGCTCGAGGATGCCGCCGGAAGAGCAAATACCCCGCGAGCCCCGACGCACACGACGCCACGATCTGCGCCACGAGCACACCGACGACCGCCCCGGTGACACCATGCGACGCGCCGATCAGCAACCCGATCAGGCGAAGGACGAGACCGAAGCCCGACATCACGGCGCGGAGGTCGTACCGGCCGGCAACGAGGATCGAAGCGCCGGCAATCCCTTCCGGGGCCTGGGCGAGCGGAATGAACGCTGCGACGAGCATCGGCCCGGTCAGACCCGGCGTCGAAAAGATCTCGTCGGCGAACGGGGCAAGAGCGAGCGCGACGAGAGTTGCGACGAGGCCGCCACCCCACTTCACGACGACGCCGAACCTGAAGAGGGCCCGGAGGCGCCCCCAGTCCTCGGTGGCGACGTAGCGGAACCCATACTTGACCGCGCCTTCCTCGACCGTGGTATCGAGCAGAAGCTGGAGGAAGCTGGCGGTCGCGACCGCCAGCGTGAAGAGACCGAATTGCGCCGGCCCGAGCTCGTTCGCTGCGTACAGCGTCCCGAGAATCCCGGCAACAGTGCCACCGTAGAGCGCGGCAGCGGTGACTGCCCGACGCCTGAGGACCCGCGAGGCCATCGGTGCAGTCAGTATACGAGCAGACGTGGATGTGCCCCGCCGAATCTCCTGCTCGCGTGAGGCGCTCGTGCTTGCACTCGCGGTGCCGTTCCTCTGCTTGCACGAGCGCTACAACCCCGATGTCGCCGCGTCTCTCGGCTCGACCAGCGTCGCGATCTCGCTCTCGGATCTCGCCATAGTGGCGGTTCTCGTCGCTGCGGCCTATGCAGCCCGACGGCTGGGCGCCGAGCCCCTTCGGCAAGGCGGCTGGACGCTGGCATTCGCTGCCGCTTTGGTCTGCCTGGTCTTCATCGCAACCCTCGCCGGGCCGGCACTAAGCGACGGATACCCGCTCGCGACGAGCTTCGTGAGCGCGGCGAAGTTTGCCGAGTATGGGTTGCTGGCGGCTGCGGTACCTCTCATCGTCCGGCACCGTTCCGATGCGCTGGCTATCGCCGTCTCATTGACCACGGTAGGTGCCGCCGCCGCGTTTGTCGGTGTGTTGCAGATTGCCGGACTGGTGGGGAACCTCGACAACGTTCCGGCTGGACGGCGCATGCCGTCGTTCGTCGGGTATCACGACTTCGCGGCACTCGCGGGAGTGACGCTTGCAATCGCGATCGCCGTGATCGCATCGGGTCCGTGGCCGCGCCTGCGAACCCTCGGCGCCGTCGCCGCAGTCGCAGGCGTGGTCGGGGTCGTCATCGCAGGCGCGATGGCGACTGTTCTGGCCCTCTTGCTGGGCGGGGTGCTGGCGTTCGCGACCATGGTCGTCCGGCACACGCTCTCCGCCCGCCGCCTGCTAGCTGTCGGTTGCCTCCTCCTCGCCGTCACCGCTGGATCGCTGTCGCTCCGTAGCGGAGATGTCGCGAACTTCGTCGGGTTTCTCGGGGAGACACGGGAGCGCGACGAGAACATCCAGACGTACTCGCAGCGAACCGTTCTGGCCTACATCGGCCTACGCATCTTCGTCACCCATCCCATCACCGGCGTTGGCTGGCAGGCCTCTGAGCTCCCCGTCAACTTCGAACCTCAACTCGATGACGCACGGCGTCGATTCCCAGAGGTCGCCGAGCAGGCGCTTCCGTCCGACGACCGCCGTTGGGGAGTCCAGAACGCATACGTGCAGGCGGCTGCCGACATGGGCGTGATCGGACTCGCGGTCGTGCTCGCGATGCTCGCGTCGGCGTTCCTACGGGCCTCGGTCCGGGGCATCCGCGGCAACGCCCCGTCAGGACCCTTTGCGCTCTCGGTGAGTGTCGCAATCCTCGTCTGCGCAGCCGAATGGGCGGCGCTCGGCCTCGTGCCCGGCGTTCCAGCCACGGCACTTCTCTGGCTCGCGGTCGGCGGGGCAGTAGCATTGCCTCGTGGAGGAGACTTGTCGGACGGCATCGATACGGCAGTGCGAACGTGAGCTCTAGGCTCGTACTCGTCACAGGTGGTGCCGGCTTCATCGGCTCGAACCTCGTCCGAGCATTGCTCGTCCGGGGCGATCGCGTCCGCGTCCTCGACAACTTCTCGACCGGGAGCCGCGACAACCTGGCCCCACTCCTCGCCGATGTCGAGGTCGTAGAGGGTGACCTTCGCTCGTACGAGAGAGTGCACGCCGCCGTGCGGGGCACCGAGATCGTGTTTCACGAGGGCGCTCTCCCGTCGGTGCCGCGGTCGGTACAGGATCCGTTGACGACGACAGCGGTGAACATCGAGGGCACGCTGAACGTCCTCCTCGCTGCGCGTGACGAGAATGTGGGGCGTGTGGTCAACGCCTCGTCGTCGTCCGTCTACGGGAGCAGCGGTGTCCTTCCGCGGACGGAGGGACAGGCGCCCGACCCGATTTCCCCCTACGCCGTCGCCAAGCTGGCAGCAGAGCGGTTCTGCACGAGTTTCAGTCGGGTCTACGGGATGGAAACCGTGTCGCTCAGGTACTTCAACGTGTTCGGGCCGCGCCAGGATCCGGACTCGCAGTATGCAGCAGTCTTGCCACGATTTATCCGCTTGGTGGCCGAAGGTCGGCCGGTGACGATCCACGGAGACGGTGAGCAGTCCCGGGATTTCACGTACGTGGACAACGTCGTCGACGCGAACCTGCTCGCTGCCGAGGCGCCCGGTGTCAACGGTGCGTCGATCAACATCGCAACCGGTGTCTCGGAGACGATCAACGGCGCGACCGATATGATCGCCGACATGATGGGGTGCGATCTCGAGAAGACGTTTCTCGAAGCGCAACCGGCCGATGTACGCGCGTCCCTGGCGGATATCACCGCGGCTCGCCACGCGCTGGGGTACGACCCGCGAGTGTCATTCTCCGACGGCCTACGACGCACGATCGACAGCATCCTTCACGACGGATAGACGCCTGCGGGGCGGTTTGGAGGTGCCCAACGAACCGCACGATCACAATGGGTCTCGCGCGCGCGCCGACCACGCAGGTGTGCGAGGTGACCAGGACGGTGTCGCGTCGGGCCTCGAAAGGAGCACTGCGAAAAGCACCTCGCGCACCCGGCTCGGCGAGGCTAACGTAGCCTTTCGAACGTCTCCCGCGCGATCTTCCGAACCCCTCGCGCGGTGTAAATGCCGGACTGCCAGCCCCTATCGATCCGCTGCTCGTCGCGCAGGAGGAACCAGATGAACATGTCGACGCGCGGGTGGGCCTTCAGCTTCTCCCAGGCCTGACGCATGTAGACGGCTTGCTTCACCTCCGAGACACCGAACGCCGCGTCCGGTGGGTTTGTCTGGTATCCATACTCCGTCACCCAGATGCGCACGTTGCCGTACAGCTGGGTCAGCTCTCGCACGAGCACGTCGAAGTTTCCGAGGGTCACTGCAGTCGGGGGCTGACCCCGCTTCCCAGGCGGCGGTTTCGTGTTCGGTGTCTCCGAGGGAGAGCCATAATACGGATGGTGTCCGTACGCGTCGAAGCCTTTGGCGCCGGCCAGCTTCATCCCTCGTAGGAACGCAATCGGTGACGACGACGAGCGCGCTGTCCCCGGTTGATTGTTCCCGCGCGGCGCGGTCATCCCGCAGGCAACCCTGCTCGTCTGATTCACGGTCTTCACACCGGCCACCACCGCATTGCAGATCCGGGCATAGTCCTTCGCGCTCTGAAGCACCCACTTCGAGCCCGCCCGTACGAACTGTGGCTTCAGGAAGACGGGGTTGTTCGGCTCGTTCCAGGCCGTCCAGTTCGCCACCCGTGGCAGGATGGTGCCGTCCGACAACCTGAAGGTGCCCGAGTATCGTCGGGCAGCTGCGATCACGAATCCCTGGAGGTCGGTGATGGCGTTCGGTGCAGCGTTCCAACCGCGCGCACTATTTGCCCAGGCGGGGGTGCCGATCACCGTGAAGATCGGTATCTGGCCGTACCGTTTCGCGAGAATCGCGGTGCGGTCATAGGTCGCCCAGTTGTATGCCGGATCGGCCGGATCCGCCGGTCGCGCAGGTCGTCGGCGTGCCACGCCGTTGGACTCGCCCCACCAGAGATCGACCCGAATGACCTGCGAATGGGCACTCTGCAGCATTGGAAACACCTTGTCGGGGTTTCCGTAGAGAATCTCTGCATCGTCGAAGATGCCCTTCTTGATGTAGCGCGACGACGACGCCGTAGGCGCGATGACGAGCGCCGCGACGAAACCAGCCGCAGCGAGCACGGCGAGTGCCCTACGCAACGATGGCGTCCCCGCGGAGTGATGCAAGCGTCCGCCGAAGCCCTTCTTCGAGCTCGATCTCGGGTGCCCAGCCGAGGAGTTGCTCCGCCCGCGTGATGTCGGGTTGTCGAACCTGGGGATCGTCGACTGGCAGAGCCTCGAAGACGATCGGGCTCTCTGAGCCGGTGGCACGGACGACGGCCTCGGCGAGCTCCAGAAGGGTCATCTCGAAAGGGTTCCCGATGTTGACGGGAAGGTGCTCGCCAGACTCTGCCAGGAGAATCAACCCGCGTACGAGATCGTCGACGTAACAGAAGCTTCGTGTCTGGGCGCCGCTGCCGAAGACGGTCAGCGGCTTCGCCTCGAGTGCCTGACGAATGAACGTCGGAATCGCGCGTCCGTCGTGTGGGCGCATTCGAGGGCCGTAGGTGTTGTGAGCCATAACGCCTGATCCAGCCCAGAAGTTCTCGTAACCAGGCACAGAGAAGTCGTAGACGAGTGGGCTGGCGGGGATGTCCTGGATCTCCGTCACGACGGCCCAGACAAGATCCCCAGTCGTCCGCGCATTGAGTCGCTGCGCAACGCCGGCGTCCCAGTCGAGCGGGCTCCAGGGTGTCACGTGAGCCAACGTGAGACGCCAGAAGGGATACTCCCGTTCCCCCGTCTGGTTCCGGATCTTGCTGACGTACCGTCCGACCGAGGGAACCAGCCCGAAACGGGCGAAGGCAACAACGAGGTCATCCTTGAGCGACGCGTCAACCGTGGAAAACTCGTGCCTCACACCCTCATCGAACTTCTTGCCGGAGTGAACTCCGTCTCCCTCCCGATACCCCTCGATGAACCACTTCAAGCGCGGGAGGGGAAGGCCTAGAATCCAACCGGGGATCGACTTACGTCGCGATTCGAATCCCAGATGATCCATAACGTCGAGCAGCAGCGACGAATGGACGAAGATCGCCGGCGCGCGCGCCGCGCTTCCCGGCACCCTCACAACATGCAGGCCAAGACGAGACTCAATCACGGCCGTAGCACGGTCGAGACGATCGTCGTCGCAACTGACCGTGATGAACGCGTTGCCCCTCCCACGGTACGACGACCCTTCGGCAACCCAGAGCCCGAGGAACCAGAGCAAGTCATCCGTCACCGGTATCGACGCAGGCAACCCGACGCTCCGCCCGCGCGTGCTGGCTCGAACGACCGCGCCGGCAGGGACGCCACGACGGAGCCGACGCATTACGGCGAGCGGCACGCGGTTGGTCTGCCGCATCCGAATGATCTTCGTCCAGGCTCCATTTCGCCAGTTCGGCCCCTTGTTGCGCCGCTGCGCGGCGATAAGCCCAAAGACGTCATTCCGCTGCTCCCAGGCGATCTCGCCGAGTCCGTCCGCCTCAATGAGAAGATCCCAGGGGTCACGTTCGAGTCGGCTCCAGACGTCGAGCATGTCGACGGTTGTGCGATCTCGCTCCGGCACGTCAATTCGGCGCGCGACAGCGATGCGTTCGCCCGGCACGAGGTCGCCGGCTTCCTTCGCGACGGGCAGACCGTCGTCACCCTCGACAAAGACCGAGTGGTCGCAGGTAGCTCGCAACGAGCGCCCGTAGCGCGTCGTGATCTCAACACACCTTGCGGCGGTCGGATGAGCGATCAACGACGTCACCTCAGCCGACACCATCGTTCCGTCGGGAGCAAATGCGGGAACTGTCACATCGTCAAGCGGATACTCGAGCGCAGTCGAGAATGCCCCCGGGAGAACGGCAAGGCTCCGAGGAGCGGACGACGGGACGAACCCGGCTGCGACCGCGTACGGGAGAATCTCGGACGCGTACTCACCAACCGTCAGGCGTCGGAGCTCTTTGCCGTCGTCGATGAGGATCTGCTCGTCCTCGAGGATCGAGTTGAAAATCCGCACGATCGCCGTGTCGACCCCTTGCTGGCGGTGGTAGGCCATCGTCAGCGCCTCAGCGTAGCGCTTCGCTTCGTCATAGACGCCGCGCGGACCGATCGGGTTCACGTGTCCCCAGTACGTCTCCGGCTGCGGATGAACCTGAGGATCGCCGTACACCTCGCTGGTCGAAGCAAGCAGGAAGCGTGCGCGCTTCGCCTTCGCAAGCCCGAGCGCGTTGTGCGTACCGTACGAACCGACCTTGAGCGTCTGTAACGGTAGACGCAGGTAGTCGATCGGGCTCGCCGGACTCGCTAGGTGAAAGACGAAGTCGACTGGTTCGTCGATCGAGACGTGATCGGTCAGGTCGTGTGACTGGAAGACGAAGGCGTCTCCACGAAGCTGCTCGATATTAGCGAGCGACCCGGTCTCGAGGTTGTCGACACACACCACACGGTGGCCGCGCGCGAGGAGAGCCTCACACAGGTGAGAGCCAAGGAACCCGGCTCCACCGGTAACGACCGAGGTCGGCATCAGGCCGATGCTACCCACTGCGGCGGCGGGCTTTCGTCAACGCTTACACAACGCGAACCTGGCGCCGACCGTTTCGACGACGCTGGATTGACGCGGTAAGCGCCACGAGCCCAGCTGCCTCGAGCACGAAGACGAACGGCAGCATCACGTACAGGAAACGCGGGTGGATCGCCGTCACGTAGTAGAAGCTGTAGATAACGACGTTGACGACAATCGGCGTCAGAACGACCGCCAGGATCCAGCGGTCGCGGATGGCCAGACAGCCCACGACGAATAATGGAAGCAAGCCGAGCAACAGTCGTGGGGTGAAGAGGAGCGAGTTCCCCCACGCATCGCCCGCGTACGAGAGTGCCCAGGGGTGGAATGAGGGTGGTGCCCTCCCGTCGAACATGCCGATGTATCCCTTCGGCCAGAACACGATCACGAGCGGGGCCGAGATGAGGCCGCCGACCGCGTATGGGATTGCCTGACGTGGCCCACGACGGACAGCAACGAGAACCGCGAGAGCGATGCCCAGGAATCCGTTCGTGAGTCTCGTCGCCGTCGCGTACCCGGCGGCAAGACCGGCGATTGCGAGCCCGGCCCCCTTCGTGTCGGGTCTGAGGAGTATAGCGACGGAAACCACCACGAGCGCCGTCGAGAGCGGCTCGGTGTAGAGGTGGAGCCCGACGTCAACGTTCCACTGCCCGTTCTCCCAGGCCGAATGACCGACGAGCTGGCCGCTCACGAGTGGCCAGAACGTCAGAAGCGTCGCGGCGATCAGCCCGACCGAGCGGCGTCCCGTCGCGTAGAGGCCGACGTACGCCGTCGCGACAACGGCAACGGCGTTCGCAAGAACCGAGAACGCAAGGCCGAAAGCGAACGCAACATCGGGTCCTGGGTTGAGGCCAGCGACCCTGATCGGAAGCAGTGGGACAGCCAAGAGCATCGACCAGCCGATTGTTCCTCCGCCCTGGATGCGCATCTCGTGGATGGGCAGCGTCAGCGCAAGAGCAAGCGCCGCTGCCGGCAGGAGAATCGCGAGAGTGCGTCGCTGCGGATCTCCACGCCAGCATCGGACACCGATCAGGAAGGCTCCAGCGACGAGCAGGACAGCGAGCAGGAGGATCGGCCGGCTGACACGCAGGAACGATGCGATGAGCTCACGGGCCGCCGCGTAGTAGACGAACGAGTCGCCGTTCAGCGGCTGATATCGATAGGAGGGCAGGCCCGGCAAAGCGTGGCCCGAGAACGCGAGCGTCACGAGCGGGACGACGCAACGTATGCCAACGAGAGCACCGAGCAAGAACCGCCATCGTCGCTCGCGTGTGTCATCTCCAATCGAAGGCGCTGGCGGGGTTGCCGACACGCCCCGCAGGGTAGACGACCTATCGGCCACGGCAGCCGCCGACTAGCACGAGGGCAGACCTACCCGAACGACGTGGCGAGCACCGTCGCGAAGCTCGTAACGTAGAGCGCGAGCCACAGTACAAGCGCGATGCGGGTGAACCTGGAGCGCAACCATGCCCACCGCCCCGCGCAGACTGCGAACAGGCCCGATGCAGGGGCCAGGAATAGGAGGTAGTGAGCCTTGATGGGGTCACCGTCGATCTGGGGGAAGCGAACGAGAGTGAAGACGTACGCGGCCCAGCCGAGGATGAAGAGCGCCGCGAGACCGGCGAGGACAGCATCCTCGCGACCGATACCCGGGTCGCGTCTGGCGCGACGGAGGGCAGGAATGCCGAACCCGAAGAGGCCACCGAGTACGAGCGCGTCGCCGCCGAAGCCGAGAACGCTCTGGGATGAAGCGAGCAGTCGATCAGCGCTGGATGGATCGGCCCAGTTGTGATGGAAACCGAACCAGTCGCTCCAGAGCTCGGAATGGAACTTCGGTAAGAGCTCGTTCTTGAACGACTCCCGATACGGGCGGCTGATCAGATCCGGAAAGGGAAACGAAATGAAGAACGACACAGGTTGCCGCTCGAGCATGTACCCCTCTCGCTCGAGATTCGACTGGATCGGGTTACCGAAGCGCGACGTCTGATACCCCCACCACGGGCTAGCGACGAGGAGGGTGGCCCCGAGAGCGACAACGGAAAACAGCGCAGCGCGGCGGCGCCCGAGTAACACCACGATGACTGCAACTGCGACGATCAGAATGGGCGCCGACTGCCGTACAAGCGCCGAGAAACCGAGCGCCGCCCCGACCAAGACCCCACGGTGAGCTTCCCACTGTGCTCTCCGGGCGCGTAGCACGAGGAGGATCGCAATCGACCCGAGCAGGGCGAAGAGAGGATCAGGGTGAAAGACGAGCCCGATGCGAAGAACGGCCGGAAGGAGGACCGTGGCTGCCGCAGCGAGAGCCGGAGCGTAGACGCGGTCGGGCCAGGCCTCCCGGGCAAACAGTCCAGCGACGATCAGAAGGGCACCCGTCAGAGTGAGGTTCAGCAGCGCCTTGGCCGACCAGGGCTGCTCGTGCACGTAGGTCATCAGGTAGGTGGCCGCCCACACACCTGCAAGCGACGCAGATGCTAGCCCGAGGAGCCAGGATCGAGAGCCTCGACGGCCGGCCAACGTGAGAGTGAGCAGCCCGAAGACGCACAGGATCATCCAGATGCCGCGGCGGACAGGGCTCGGTAGCGCGATAAGCGGGCGACCCGCGTCGAACGAGACCTTGCTGACGAAGCGGTCGAGGTACGCCCCGAGCATCGGGTAGCCCGGAGGGAGCGAGTACTCGTAGTTCTCGGCTGGCGTCGGCAGACGCCCCATCTCGCGGAACGTCTCGGCGTACTCCTTGAACGCTCCGGAGTCGTATCCCGTCGAGTCGCCGAGTCCGGTCAAACTCGACCAGCCGACAAACATGAAAACGAGAACCACGAGCCCGAGTGAGGCAACGGTCAGCCGCCGTGCTGGACGTGTGCCGAGCCAGTCGGTAATCCGTGGCAACGTGGTCATGGAGACGTCGACCCTAGCCGGGACGGCGGCTGGGCGGAACGCAGCTGAACCGAGACTTGCCGCGGCACTCGAGATGTTTGGGATTTGTAATCATTCTCGGGGCCTCTCCGCCGATTGGCTACCGCCACACTAGCCTCCGCATCGTGCGGCTCGTAACCCTCGCGGCGGTCTCCGCACTCCTGCCACTCGCCTTCGTCGGGTTCGTCGCACATGCAACGCCCATGGCATTACCGATCGCACCACGCGAGGTTCAACTCACCGCGGTCGGAAAGTTCCAGTTCCCCGTGTACGTCACCGCGCCTCGCGAGGACAGACGCCGGTTGTTCGTGGTCGAGAAGGCGGGTCGGGTGAGAGTCATGCTCGACGGGCGGGCACTGGCGGCTCCGTTTCTCGACATCGCTGCCGACGTCGCGGAAGGGAACGAACCAGGGCTGCTGTCGATGGCGTTCAGCCCGAAGTATGCGAGCAACGGGCTCGTCTATGTCTACTACGCGGGCGCCGATCGGAAAACCCATCTCGAGGAGTTTCGGCGCTCTGCGACGAGCTGTACGAATACGCCCGCGAAGGAGGCAACTGCTCGGTCATTGCGGGTGTCGTCATCCACGACCCACTATTGGCAAAGCTCGACGGACGGTTCCTGTACGCCGACCATTGCCTAGGCGAGCTCATCGTGCTCAATGTCAAGAAAGGGCGCCTCGCCACGAGGCGTTCGTTGAGGGTCTATCAATCGTCGATCACATCCTTCGGCACGGACGCGCGACGCCGCGTCTATGTTGCGACCAGCGGCGCCGTCTACCGTCTCGACCCCGGGCCGGCGCGACGCCCGTAAGGCAGTCTCGACGGGCAAGGAGGTCTTCCTCGCCGCCGGGTGCGGGACATGTCACATCCTCGCAGTGGCCAAGACCGGCGGCACGTACGGCCCCAACCTGGACGTCAGCAGACCCTCGAAGGACCTCGTCGTCGAACGCGTCACCTGGGGCAAGGGTGCGATGCCTTCGTTCAAGGGACGCCTCAGCGCCGAGCAGATCCAGGCCGTAGCGGCCTTCGTGGCCGGTCGCTAGTGCGCCGTCTCGCAAGGTTCCACCGGTAACCCCGTAGGGGAGAGGCGCGGCCTCTCCCGGGAGCGAGCACGGACACCACCGGCCTCAGGGGCAAACAGGGCGTAACGTTGCGAGACACCACGCGAGCGCGCCGCGACCTGCTCACCGCAGTTCCTTGTTCGCTTCCTGGTCGAACCACATCCCGAACAGAGTGAACTGCGTGCCCGAGATGAGGAGCAGCGCCACGAGCACGACCGTCGCCGTCGTAATTTCGTTATCGAGGAAGATCCGTGAGCAGGCGACGAGAAGCCCGAGCGCCAGGCCGACCGTCGTCATCAGCGTCCCGAGGACGTAGAAGAAGACGAGCGGATGGAAGTCGCGGATCACGTACTTCTCCTTCATCCGCCACCAGAATCCCTTGAACAGCAGCCAGGCGATGCGGGGCGCAACATGCCGGATGCGGATCCCGGAGCGCTCGCCAACCCCGTAGATCGGCCGCGAGGGCACGTCGCGCACGCTTGCGGAGATGACATTGAGGTGTACGAGCATGTCGTTCGGAAATCCGTAGCGCCGGTAGATCCGCTCGAGGTCGAGCCTGTCGAGTGCCGCGAGCGAAAGCGCCGTGTACCCGGCCTGCGAGTCGGCGACGTGCCAGTACCCGGAGGCGATCTTCGTGAGCAGGGAGAGCGCAGCGTTGCCGAGGTAACGGGTGTGCGGAATCAGCTTCCAGGCCTCACCCGTGATCAGGCGGTTCGCCTTCGTGTAGTCGACCTCGCCGCGGGCAACAGGGCCGACGAGTTCGACGAGCTCCGTCGGATCCATCTGGTTGTCGGCGGCCATCACGCACGTCACGTCGATCCGCTCCTCTCGCGCCCGGAGATATCCCGTCACGATCGCGGCGCCCACGCCACCGTTCTGCTCGTGCACGATCACTTCGACGCGAGCGTCACCCACAGCGCGCGCCTGCTCCGCCGTTCCGTCCGGTGAAGCGTCATCGACGACGTAGATGCGGTCGACGACGTCGGGGATGCCGCGGAGCGTCTCGGCAACGAGATGCTCCTCCTCGAACGCGGGAACGACGACGGCTACGCGCTTGCCCTCGACCACTAGTGCGGCCGCCCGCTTCGCGTCCGTCTGCTTTCTTGGGCGCCTTGATCCGCTCCGCGGAGGGCCGCTCCGCGGCCAGGGGCGCGGGCGTTTCCGGAAAATCCTTGCGAGCACGGCACTAGCTCGTGCTCCGCAACTTCCTTCTTTGCAGGAAGGGGTCGGCGATCGCCGCCGCAAGAGCTCCAAGCAGGAGACCGATCAGCCCGCCGATCGCAGCTGCGTTGCGGCGGCTCGTCGCGGTCGTCTTCGCGGCCACTCCCGGCTGCACGATCTTGCTCACCTCCACGTTCTCGGCGAGCGAGAGCAGCTGCTGGTTCTGGTACAGCTCCTGCTGCACCGTCCCGCGACGCTGCTCGGAGAAGCTAATCGTGTTGTTGGAGATGCTGACTGCAGTGAGCTTCTCGATCGAGGAGAGCGACGTGTCGGCGAGGATCGCCTCCTGCTGCTTGACGGCCGCGGAGACGCGCGCGTCGATCGCCTTGAGCTCGGCCTTGCTCGCGACAATCTGCTCGTTCAGTAGCTCGATCTTTTGATCGACGTAGACCGAGACGACGCCGACGACCGAGTTCGCGAGCGAGTTCGACGCCAGCGACGCCTGCGAGCTCGTCGGCGCCTTCACCGTGATCTCGACGAGGGGCGAGACGTTCTTCCCCTGACCTGTCGTGACGATCGCTGCCGACGACACATTGCCGCGAAGCTGACCAACGGTAAGGCCGCTGACCCCGGCAGCGCGGCGGAGCGCCGCCTCCGAGTTGATGATCCGATTGACGGTCCTCGGGTTCGTCGCGATGCTCTGGATCTGCCCCCCACCCGATGTCGTGAAGGGCTGGCCGAGGTAGAGCAGCGTCGTCGCGCGGAACACCTCACCGCCGCCGACGGAGACGATGACGCCGAGAATCGCGCCGATCACGAGGCCGGCCACCGGAAGCCACCAGCGCGCCGTGACCCGCGTCCACGCGGAGCGGAGATCGACCTCCCGCTCGGCGTCGGGATCTGGTGTGGCGGGGGCGCTCATGGCGCCGCGACCCTAGCAGCGGCCCACTCCCACTGGGCGCCAAGTCCCTCGCGAAGCGTTGTCGTCGGCGCCCACCCGAGCTCGGCCCGGATCAGCGACGTATCGGCCTTCGTGCGGCGCTGATCCCCGGGCACCGCCGGGTGGCTCCGGACCTCGAGCTTCCGATCCGCGAGCTCCTCGAGGATCGCGATCGTCTCGAGCATCGTCGCCTCCTCGCCGCCACCGACGTTGTACGTCCCCCTACCCCGCTCCATCGCAGCGACCGTCCCACGGACGACGTCGGCGACATACGTGAAGCTCCGCGACTGCAGGCCGTCTCCGAAGAGGTCGAACGCGCGGCTCTCGGCGAGGCACATTGCGATGCGCGTGAACGCCATGTCCGGTCGTTGGCGCGGCCCGTAGGCGTTGAAGTACCGGGCGACGACGACATCCAGCCCGAAGCTGCGCGACGTCGCCCGGGCGAGGTGCTCGCACGTCAGCTTGGTGATGCCGTACGGAGACACGGGACGCGGCGAAACCGACTCGGC
>JAYTJO010000572.1:0-4129 GCA_043730975.1 Thermoleophilia bacterium
GTCAAGGGCAACGTCGAGGGCTATTCGGAGATGTCCGACGAGGCGTTTGCGCGCCGCTTCTACTCCGACCGAGCGGAGCTCACGGCACTGGGCGTGCCGCTTCACTCGCATCGCGACGAGTTCACCGGCGAGGAGTTGTACACCCTACGCTCGGAGAACTACTTCCTCGATCGGCTGGACCTGAAGGACGACGAGCTCGCAGCGCTGCAGACGGCGCTGTTCTACCTCGACGGCAAGTTCGCCTACGCCGAGCCTCTTCGGCTCGCCCTCCAGAACCTCGCCCTCGGCCGGCCCGGGTTCCACGAGGCGCGTACCGACACGGCCGAGCGCGTCCGGGTGAGCGCTCCGGACTACTCGCCTGAGCTGGCCGGTCGCCTCTCGAAGCTCGAGTCGGCGATCTCGAAGCAGCGGACGATCAAGTTCTCCTACTGGTCACCCCAGCGGGACAAGGTCGGCGAACGTGTCCTCAACCCGTACGCGCTGCGCCTCGACGAGGGCATCTGGTATGTCGTGGGCCAGGATCTCGACCGCGCCGCTGTGAGGACGTTCCGCGTCTCCCGGATCCGCAGCGACATCCGCTTTGCCACCCGGCGTGAGCGCGACTTCCGGCTGCCGCCCGACTTCGACGTCGAGGCACACCGCGTGCCACGACCCTGGCAGATAGGCGCGACCGTCGGGAGGGCTCAGATCGCGGTCCAGGGAGACACGGCCTGGTGGGTGCACCGCACCCTTGCCGACGCTGGTGTTCTCGCGGATGGCGTATTCCAGACCGACTTTGCAAACGTCGAACCGCTGGCGGGCTGGGTGCTGCGGCAGAACGGCCGTGCGATACCACTCGCCCCGAAGGCGTTGCGTGACGCCGTCGCCGACGGTCTCGGCCTGCTCCGCGAAGGTCACGCGGGCGAGGGCCCCTCGGTCGCGCGAGAGCGCCGGGTCGAAGCGCCGCCCGATCGGGGCGATCGACCGGTTGGACCGATCGCGCCAGAGCGGTTCGGCGTCCTGCAGGCGCTGCTCGCCCATGTTCTCTCCGCCTGTGGCGAGGGAAGGGATGCACGGCTCGATGCGGACGATCTCGCATTGCGGTTCTCGATTCCCCGTGAGGAGCTGCAGGAGACCCTGTCGCTCCTCAACCTCGTCAACTTCGGTGGCGGCTGTTACACGGTCTACGCCGAGGTCAACGAAGAAGAGGGCATCGTGCGAATCGACAAGGAACTCTACGGCGATGTGTTCCGGCGACCGCCAAAGCTGACGCCGCTCGAAGCGCGCGCAATCCGTCTCGCAATCGACTACGTCGGCCCGACGATTGCCGCCGAGGCCCACACCCCGCTCGACCGCGTGCGGAAGAAGCTCGAGGAGACGTTCGGACAGTTCGATTTGCCCCATACCCCGACCGGGGACGCGGAAGACGTCGAGGAGAAGCTCGTGCGTACCCTGTCCGATGCCGTCGAGAAGCGTCGCGTCGTCGAGATCGAGTATCTGAAGGAGGGTGACGAGAACCCGACGACGCGCTCGGTGGAGCCGTATTCCTTCGAACGCGAGCTGCCCGTGTGGCGTGTCCACACCTGGGACTGCACCGCCGATGGCCCGCGCACGTACCGGCTCGACCGGATGCGGTCGGCGACGTTGACGAGCGAGTCATTCGAGCCTCGTGACGGCTTCGATCCCCGCTACCTTCACGAGCAGCGGAGCGCACGACTCTGGCATTCGCCGGTCATCGCTCGCTGGAAGCTCGAGCGCGGGGGTCGCGCGCTAACGGACAAAGCCGCCCTGTCAGAGGTTCAGTTCAAGACCGACGAGTGGCTTCTCTCCGAGGTCCTCGCGGATGCCGGGGAGACGATCGTGCTCGAGCCCGCCGATATGCGCGCGAGCGTGGCGGCGCGCGCGAAGGAATTGCAGTCCGAACTGGGTGTTACAACGCGTCGGAAGCGACCGGTAACACGAGCCTAAACGTTGTCCCCCGACCGGGGCTCGACTCTACCGCGACCTCTCCCCCGTGCTCCCGGGCGATCTCGCGAACGACGGCGAGACCGAGGCCCGAGCCGGGGCGGGCGTTCGTTGCGCGGACGCCCGATTCGAAGATCCGCTCGAGATCACCCGACGCAACTCCGTCGCCCTGATCGGTAACACCGACGACGACCGAGCCCCCGATGCGTCCCGCCGTCACGGTGACCCTGGCTCCTTCGGGGGAATGCCCGATCGCGTTCCCGATCAGGTTGTCGAGTGCCTGGCGCAACCTCTTGGCGTCACCGACGATCCCGAGGTTGATGCCACTCTCGGGTGCTGTGACGACGATCGAGCTCCCGAGTGTCGCCGTCTCGCACGCGTCGCAAGCGATCCGACCGAGATCGACGCGGGAGAGTCTGAGCGTCGCAGCCGAAACGTCGGCGAGCAGGCGCTCGAGACTCGCGCCGGCCGTGTGCGTAAGCTCGACAAGGCGGCGTCGCGTCGGCTCGTCCGCATCGGGGTATGCGTCTGCGATCGCGATGAGGGCTGCCACGGGGCTTCGGAGCTCGTGTACGAGGATGTCCAGGCGGTTCGGCGTCATGACGCGCGCCCCGCGATCTCCTTCTCCGCCCAGGTGGCGGCGTCGGCAAGAATTGGGTCATCGCTCGCTCTATAGGGCTCCAGATGGATGAGGGATTCGTGGTCTCCCGTGTTCCCGAGTGCGTGCAGCGCGTTGCGCTTCAGCCAGCGTGAGTCGTTTCGCGGCACGTACAGCCGATCGAACTCGATGACGAGGTCGCTTCCTGCTCGGGTGAGCCAGTCGACGAGGGAGACGTTCGGCACGGCGTCGTCCGCGGGCGCGACGCTGGCGCGACGCTTCTCGATCCCGCGATTCCAGGGACAGACGTCCTGACAGATGTCGCAGCCGTACACCGAGGCTCCTAGCTCCGCCCGGTACTCCTCGGGCACCGCCGCAGGAGCCTGCGTCCAGTACGAGAGGCAGCGATTTGCATCGAGCACTCCCGGTTCGTCCAGCGCCCCGGTGGGGCATGCGTCGATGCAGAGCGTGCAGCGACCACAGTCGAGGTCGAGGGGTGGCGTCGCTTCGATCTCGATGTCGGTGACGAGGGTGCCGAGAACGACCCAGGAGCCGTGCTCGCGCGTTATCAGCATCGTGTTCTTGCCGTAGAAGCCGAGTCCCGCGCGCCGCGCACCCTCGCGGTCGACGTGCTGGTTGGCGTCGACGAGAACACGATAGGTCCCGCCGAGCCTCCGGCCCAGCTCGTCCAGCCGTTCGCGGAGGAGCGAGTAGTGGTCACGCCACGCGTACCGGGGCAGACGTCCTTCTCCCGCACCCGCCTCGGGACTCTCGACCCAGTAACACAGCGCCGCCGAGACGACGGTCTTCGCCGCGCCGTCGAGGAGCAGCTCGGGATGACAGGAGACCTCCGGCCGCGCCATCGTGAACTTCAGGTCCGCGAAGCGACCTCTTGCGTGGCGCTCGCGGATGTGCTGTTCCGTCTCCTCGTACGCCGCAGCAGGAGCGGCTCCGACGACGTCGAGGCCGAGCTCGCGGGCTATCTCAGCAAGCTCCGCGGCCGTCACCACAGCGGTCTCGATCCTGGGGCACGCATGGGACAACGTTCCGTGCCGGGGCGCTGGATCCTGGTTGTGGAGGCTTGATGCGTAGTAGGAGTGCGGGCTGGGGTGGTTCTGCACCAAGGAGCGTGTTCGACGAGGACGTCGTCGAGGCTCCATGCCTTGATGTCGTCCTCGGCGGACGCGATCCGCCGTGTGCAGGGCCGCAGCCAGACGTGCTTCTACTACGCATCAAGCCTCTAGGGGAAGGAGCCGGGCGTGTAGCGGCGTACCCGGAGAGGATGCGCGATCCTCTTTCTCGCCGTCTTGCCCTCGCGGCGCTCGTCGTCGCCGCGCTCGGATTCACCGGCGTCGGCGAGGCGGTGCGCAACGCAGTGCTTCCCGCCGGGAGCGTGGGCACAGCCCAGCTTCGGTCGAACGCCGTTACCGCCGAGAAGATCCGCTCCGGCGCCGTCACCGGTGCCGACATCAGGAACGGCACGATCAAAGAGGGAGATCTCGCCGCAGGGACGATCCCGGCCGGCACCGCATTCGTCGTTCGCCGCCTGACGAAGGACATCACGATCCTGGGCGAGCACCAGTTGCT
>JAYTJO010000573.1:0-10268 GCA_043730975.1 Thermoleophilia bacterium
GTCTGCGAAGTATGCGGATTCCTGCGCAACATCCACCAGAGACCCGCCCGTAAGCCGCACGAGCTCGTGTGGGGACAGCATCGCCATGTGCCTCTCGGAGCCTCCGCCGACCCAGACGACAGTGGACGAGATGATCGTTCGCTCGACGAGAACGAGGGTGTCGGGCGGCGGAGGGACTGGCGAGACTCCGCCGGGCGCGAACCCCGTCACGGCGATTACCTCAGCGGGCCGCGCGACCCTGGCGTCCTTCGCCTCTGCGGCGAGCGCGATCTTGGCGGGGTCGGCCCGCCGGTCGCCTGGCAGCAGCGCGAGAACCGGCTGCGCTCCGCACATGAAGACGAGCGACTTGACGATCTGTTCCAGCGCGCAACCGATCGCGTCTGCCGCCGCCTGGGCCGACGGCGTATCGGTGGGGAGCTCCTCGAGTCGGGCCTCTGCGCCCGCCTCCCGGAAGAAGACGGCGACGCGCTCGACGGGCTCGGGCCAGGGCATTTCGTGATTCTAGGGTGCACTAATACACGTATGGAACGATTCGCCACCGAACGCGGTCGCAGTACACGGCGTAGTCGGGGTAGACGTCAGCGAGCAGCCGCTCCTCGATGCGCGTCTTTCCGACCCAGAGCACGGCCAGAACGACCGTTAGCGCGAGGGCGAGAACGCCTGTGAGGAGCCCGTAGCCAACGAACACGCCGAGGAAGCCGAGATAGATCGGATGGCGGACCAGAGCGAACGGCCCGCTCGTGACGAGACCCGTCGGTCTCGGCTTGGGAAACGGCGTCAGCGCACGGCCGAGCTCCCGGCCTGCCCGGAGTGCGAACGCCAGGCCCGCTCCGATCAGTGCGACGCCGAGGACGATGCGCACGACTCGGCCCTCGTTCGGCCAGTCCGGCGGCAGGAATCCGGCCACGATCACGAGGGCCATGAGCGCGAACTGGGACACCACCCAACCAACGCCTCGTTCCGTCATCGCGCGCGCAGTCGCCGTCTACTCGAGCTCGATGAACGTTGCATCGCCGAACCCGACGTTGCGCATTTCATCGATGAGCGCCTGGGACGGGGGCTCATCGACCGAGAGGGCCATCAGCGCTTGCTGGCCGTCGCGCGTCCGCGACACAGCCATGTTCGCGATGTTCGCACCGTTCGTTCCGAAGAGCGTTCCGACCTTCCCGATCACGCCCGGCACGTCGTCATACCGGAAGAAGACCATGTCCGGCGCAAATTCGATGTCAATCCCGAAGCCGTACGCACTGGCGAGGAACAACCTTGGCTCCGGACCGATCGTCGTCCCCGAGACCTCGACCTCCTCGCCACCTTCGGGCGTAATCCGCACTTCGACGATGTTCATGTAGTCGCGCGACCCGCGGAGCCGCTCCTCCGAGACGGTAATCCCACGCTCGGCCGCGAGCAGCGGGGCGTTAACGTAGTTGACGACCTCGTCCACCCGCCCCTGGAAGATGCCGTTCAGCGCCGCGACCGTCAGGAGTCGCGTGTCGTAGTCCGCCAGCGGCCCGTGTGCAGAGACGACAACGCGGCGCGGGCGGCCCCCGGCAAGCTCGACAGCGAGCCGCCCGAGCTTCGTGGCGAGCGGAACGAACGGTTTCAGTATCTCCAGGGATGCCTTGTCCACGATCGGGATGTTCACGGCGTTCGAGACCAGGCCACCTTCGAGTGCGGCACACACCTGCTCGGCGATGATCACACCTGCTCTGTCCTGCGCCTCATCGGTCGACGCGGCGAGGTGAGGCGTGACGACCACGTTGTCGATCGCGAGAAGCGGCCCGTCGTACGGCTCGGCGGAGAAGACGTCGAGGGCGGCACCCGCGAGCTTGCCGGACGTGAGCGCCTCGACCAGGGCCTCCTCATTGACGAGCGCCCCGCGCGCGGCGTTGATGATTCGGGCGCCGTCCTTCATCTTCGCGATCGACTCGCGGTTGATCATTCCGCGGGTCTCGTCGGTGAGGGGCGAGTGCAACGTGAGAAAGTCCGCCACAGCGAGGACAGCGCTCTCGGTCGGTGCATGATCGACGCCGAACTCGCGGAAGCGTTCGTCGGCAACAAACGGGTCGTACGCGACGACATGCATGCCAAGACCGATGGCCCGACGCGCGACCTGCTGGCCGATCCGGCCGAAGCCGAGCACACCGAGGGTCTTCCCCTCGAGCTCGATTCCACCCCACTTCGACCGCTCCCAGCGACCCTGCTTGAGCGCCGCGTGCGCCTGAGGGATGTTGCGGGCGAGCGCCACGAGCAGCCCCACGGTCTGCTCCGCGGCAGAGACGACCGTCGACTCGGGTGCGTTCGCAACGACGATGCCGCGCCTCGTTGCAGCCTCGACATCAACGTTGTCGACGCCCACGCCCGCGCGCCCGATCATCTTGAGATTGGTCGCTGCGTCGATCAGGTCGGCGGTGAGCTTCGTCGCCGAGCGAATCACAATGGCGTCGTAGTTGCCGATGATCTCGTCGAGCGGCGTCGTCTGATCCTCATCGACTTCGAACTTCGACCGCAACAGGCTGACCCCGGCCTCGGCGATCGACTCTCGGACGAGGACGCGCATGATCAGACCGCTGCAGCGTAGGCGGCGAGGGCGGCGGCACCCGCTGCGCCTCGCTCGATGGTTGCACCCATCTCGACGAGTTGCAGCTCGACCGCGCCGAGCACCGTCGTGATGTCGAAGATATCGACGTACCCGATGTGGCCGATCCGGAAGAGCCGCCCGGCAACGTCACCGTGGCCACCAGCGATCGTGATGCCGTACCGATCGCGGAGGGCGAGGCGAAGCGCAACTGCGTCGATTCCCGCGGGCGCCAGGATCCCCGTCAGCACGGCGGCCCCGTCATCGTCCGGCGAGTAGAGCTCGAGCCCCATCGCCTTTGCACCGGCGCGGCAGGCGCGGCCGAGCGCAACGTGGCGCGCGTGCACGCTTTCGAGCCCCTCGGCGAGGATGAGCTCGAGTGCGGCGTTCAGCGCCACGACGTTGGACGTTGCAGGCGTGAACGGGGTGCTCCCCTTTGCCTGGTTCTCGCGTGCGTTCGCCCAGTCCCAGTAGAACCGCGGCAGCGTCGCCTCCTCCGAGCGCGCCCACGCACGTTCCGAGATCGACGCAAAGGCGAGCCCGGGTGGGGTCATGAGAGCCTTCTGCGAGCCGGTGACGACGACATCGATACCCCAATCGTCGGTCTCGAGCGGTACGGCGCCGAGGCTCGAGATCGCATCGACGACCGAGATCACGCCGGCGTCATTGCAGGCCTGCACGAGCGAGCGGATGTCGGAGACGACGCCGGTCGATGTCTCCGAGTGCACGAGCAGTGCGACGCGCGCATCACTCTCGGCGAGCGCTCGAGAGACGTCTTCGGCCTGGGGCGCCTCACCCCACGCGTAGTTCAGCGCGGCGACGTCGCAGCCGTACGCAGCCGCGAGCTTCTGCCAGCGGGTTCCGAACTCACCGTGGGAGACGACGAGGACAGCCTCACCGGGCGAGAGGAGGTTGACGACGGCGGATTCGAACGCCCCGGTACCCGAAGCCGTGAAGACGAGGACGTCGTTCGTCGTGCGAAATACCTGTTGTAGCCGATCGACCGCCTCGTTGAAGACGTCCTTGAAGTCCGGCGAGCGGTGATGGATCACCGGCTCCGCCATCGCAGCGAGAACCTCCGGCGGCACCGGCGTCGGGCCTGGAGTGAGGAGGTAGCGCTTCTGAGACATCTGTTGAAAGCGTAGCGAGGGGAAGCGCCCAGCCTCTCACGTACCCGCGACTGAGGAATGCCGAGCGCACTAGTACCCTCTGCGGTCGTGGAGGCTCTGCTCGCATTCGTCGCGACCCTCGTCTCGCTCCGGCTGAGCGCGGACCTCGTGCGGCGGTACCGTGAGAGAGACGCACCCGACTTACTCATCTGGGCCGGTGCTCTCGCGGCCTTCGCGATCGGTTCGGGAGCCCTTGCGTGGGGTGCGGCTGCCGGCTGGAGCGATCCCGCGTTCCGCGTCTACTACCTCTTCGGCGGCCTGATGGCAGCAGCGCTCCTCGGCGCGGGGTCGCTCGCCCGCGTGGGCGTCCGGGGGGTCACACCGCTCACGCTCCTCTACGTCGGCCTCGCGATCGGCGTGGCCGTTGCAGTCCCTCTGACGGCACCGGTGACCGGCGATTCGATTCCGGAAGCGCAGGCTCACCTCGCACTCTTTCCGGCGCGCGTACTCGCGATCGTTGCGAACTCGCTCGGCACGCTGGCAGCGGTTGTGGTGGCGCTTCTCGGGATCCGCCGTCGACCTCTTGGCAATGCGCTCATCCTCGCGGGGGTACTCATGGCAGCGCTCGGTAGCGCCCTGGCCGGCCTCGGGGAGGCGGAGACGGCGCTCTTCTCCGCGGTCGCCGCCTTGCTGCTCTACGGCGGGTTCCTTGCGCCTACTCCCTCATCGGCGCCTCTGCCGGACGCTCAGCCCGACCCCGCCGGCGTCGCTCCCTGAACCACACGACTGCAAGTGCTCCGGCGACGAGCAGTCCGAGCGACACCTCTGCGATCAGACCCGGCGTGCCACCGTGCGCGAGAAGGCTCATCCGCGCGAGAGTAACCAGAGGCCGCCGACCGTGTAGACGACCATGAGTGCGAGCATTGCGTACTGGCTGCGAAGCGCATCGCCGCGATCACGGAAGATCGCGACCGCGCGGTCATGGGCAACAGCGAGGCCCGCCACGTGGCCGAGCACGAGTGATGCGGCCTGG
Source organism: Thermoleophilia bacterium (assembly GCA_043730975.1). Classification (GTDB taxonomy): domain Bacteria; phylum Actinomycetota; class Thermoleophilia; order Gaiellales; family Gaiellaceae; genus Gaiella. The sequence continues at coordinate 4,718 of JAYTJO010000573.1, forward strand.
ACGTACCAGATCGTGTTCGGGTCGAGGACGGCGATGTCGGGCCGCACGTCGGCAGTGCCGACGAGATCCCAGCCCCGGCCGAGCGGGTCAGAGCCGAGAGGAGCCAGGAACTGCCCCTGGATGACGAGGAGCGAGAAGTAGTGCGCGACCGCGTAGACGAGCGCGATGGGCACGAGCGAGAGTGCGAACTCGGGAACCAGCGAGCGCGGCGCCGCCACCATCGACCGTGCGACGGTACAGGCTGCGAGATAGGCGAGAAGCACCGCCGCAATCGCGAGGATCAGCCCTCCGAGATTCAGGCCGGTGACCAGGAGCTCACCGGTTCCGGGACGATCGAGGATGTACGGTGCCTCGACCCGAGCAAGAAGATCCTGCCACGTGATCGTGCGGCTGTACCCGTCGAACCCGACAGAGCCGAGCGAGACGGCGATGAAGAGAATCGAGCCCGGGATCGGCTCCGCGCCCGCGAGCCCCGTGAGCGGCACCCTGAGGCGGATCCTGCGGTCGACCGCGACGAGCGGTGCGATCCGAGCGAAGTACGCGAACAGGATCGCAAAGCCCTCCCCCCGTTCCGTCCACGTCTCCCGGCCGAACGCCACCATGCCGAAGAGCGCGATGTACGAGTAGAGGCCGATCGCAAACGCGAGCACACGTGGGTTCGAAGGATCGGAGTAACACAACTCGAGGGCGACGAACGCAAATAGCGCAACCGCACCGGGGTAGCGGCCGAAGCGCTCGGGGTACGCCGCCAGTGGCCGTGCCTCACGACCACCTCGCTCCCAGAGCCAGACGAAGGCGTCTGCCAACGCACGCCAGGGGCTCAGCGCCCGCCAGACGTTGCCGAACAGCAGGGAGAGGAGCGGCAGGCCGAGCCAGAAGATGACGTAGACCCACGTGGGTGCGAGGTTATCGAGTGGGTCGCTCGTGCCGAAGAGCGCGGCCGCGAGCACCACGAAGAACAGGAAGACCGAGACCGCCTGGACGAAGATCCGGAGTGGCCCGAGGACGAATCGGCTGAATCCCGCTCCGAGATCGCGCCCTGCAGCGTGGAGCTCGAGCTGAGGCGTCTTCCACAGCGCGCCGAGCGCGATAAACGAGATGACGAGCACGACCGCTCCGCCCCAGTAGAAGAGCCACGTCGGAACGGGGAGGTCCTGGACCCCCCCGATCCCGTGGGCGAGGACGCGTGGCCGAAGCGTCTCGATCAGGGCCGGACCGTCAGCTGGGCGAGCAGCGCGTCCGGGTGGTGCAGCTCGAGCTCGAAGCGGCCGGGCACCTTCGCGACGAACTGGATCACGGTCGGCGTGCCCTTCTTCGGCACTTTCTCGATGTCGTACCCGTGCAGGTGCACCTCGGTGCCGGCGTTCGTGCGGATCACAAACCGCACGGTGCGGCCCTTCTTGACGGACGGGCGTTTGATCCCACCGATCACCTTGCCGTTGACGACGTTGATCTGGATCACGACCGGCTTGACGACGGTCGGCGCGGCAGTCGCCGCTACCGGAATGGCCACCGCAACGAGCGCGACGACGAAAACGAGGTATCTACGCATGTGGTCTCCTGAGGTCTCTGGGGCTGCGCTCGTTGAGGCAGTAGGGCACGAGGTCAGAAGGTGACGGGAGGGCCGCGGCCGGAATGCGATGCGCTGACGGAGCAAGCCGCGGGGCTGCACGCCGGGACAACCAGTGTAATCGTGAGCGAACTAACCCTCCGAGCTGCTCGGCGCGTCGACGACGCGAGATCATCCGCGAGCCTGCGCGCCACCCACCAGACAGCGAGCACGAGCGGGAGCTGGAGTGCGATCCCGAGCCACAGCACGGGGCTCGTGAGGAGGAATGGCATCTCACCCGTGTGGATCAGCCGCTCGAGGTGCTCCTGCGTGATGAAGGCGACGACTGCGAGCATCGCAAGCGGCATCGGAGAGCTCCGCCGCGCACGCACATCGGCCGCGAGCCCGAGGAGCGCGAGCGTTGCAAGAATCAGCACGACCTGCGGTGCGTGCGCGAGGTAGCCGTGAAGGTCGCCTGTGGGCGTTCCGATGACGCGGTAGGCGAGGACATGCCCGATCAGCACGCTCGCAGCCGCAAACGGTAGGAGCAAGACCCAGATCAGCGCGCGACGCATGCCTGGATGATGCCAGGAGTTGTGTTGCTCAGCTACGTAGTTTTCCGCGCACCATCTCGCTGACGGCGCGCGGGTCGGCCTGGCCGGCCGTCTCCTTCATCACCTGACCGACGAAGAAGCCGAGCAGGCCCTCCTTGCCCCCGCGGAACGCCGCAACCTGTCCGGGATTGGCCGCGATGATGGCGTCGATCACCGGGCCGAGCTCGGAAGCGTCGCTGACGACCTCGTGCGCGAGGTACGGATCGGCCGAGAACTCGGGATCGCCCGATTTGCTGATCGCCTCGTCGAACGCCGCACGTGGAATGCGCTCGCGCGCCGAGACGAGCTTCGCCAGCTCTGCCGCGTCGACCGTCGCCGGATCCACGCCGGCCCCCACGAGGTTGTTGGCGATCACATTCGACGCCGCGATCCGCTCGGCGCCCGCCTCGACCGTGGCCGCGTACAGGCCGTCGAGGCCGCCCGTGACGAGCACGAGGGCGCGCTCCAGATCGAGCTCCTTCCCGAGACGAACGACACGTTCTGCGGGCGGCTCGGAGAGCTCGGCGCGAAGCCTTTGAATCATCTCGGTTGAAGGCTCAACGGGGACGAGGTCGGGCTCCGGGAAGTAGCGGTAGTCGTCCGCCTCCTCCTTCGAGCGACGGGGCGTGAGCGCCCCGGAACCGGCGTCGAAGTCGAAGGTCTCCTGCTTCACCTCCCCCCCGGCCTCCCAGATCACGATCTGTCGGGCCGCCTCGGCCTCGATGCCGCGCGCGATGTAGTTGAACGAGTTCATGTTCTTGATCTCGCAGCGCGTTCGGAGCTCGGCGGAGCCTTCCGGTCGAACCGAGACGTTGGCGTCGACGCGCAGCGTGCCCTTCTCCATCTCCGCGTCGGAGATGCCGAGCTCGACGACGGTCTGGCGCAGCAGGAGAAGGAAGCGCTTCGCCTCTTCAGAGGAGTGGATGTCGGGCGCCGTGACGATCTCGAGCAGGGGCGTGCCGCCGCGGTTGTAGTCGACGAGTGAGTACTCGGCGCCGCCGATCCGGCCGGAGTGCCCGCCCATGTGCACCGTCTTCGCTGCGTCCTCCTCGAGATGCGCGCGCACGATGCCGACCGTGAGCTCCCCCTCCGGCATGGGTACTACCATGTTGCCGTTTTCGCAAGACGGCATATCGTATTGCGAGATCTGATAGCCCTTCGGGAGGTCCGGATAGAAGTAGTTCTTGCGCGCGAAGACGGCGCGCTGCGCGATCTCGCAGCCGAGCGCCAGCCCGAGCTTCACGGTCCACTCGATCGCCGTTCGGTTCATCACCGGCAGCGCACCCGGGAAGCCGAGGCAGACAGGGCACGTCTGGGTGTTCTCCCCCGCTCCGTAGCCCGCGGCGCAGCGGCAGAACATCTTCGTGCGCGTCTTCAGCTGCACGTGGATCTCGAGGCCGACCACTGTTTCCCAGGTGGTAGGTGCCGTGGTCATCGTGACCGCTCTAACCCGGGAGACAGGCTGAAGCCTGTCACCGGAGCCTCTCGGGAACCGTGTCGAACGCCAGGGCTCGTTCGAGCGCGTGCCCGGCTCGGAAGAGCGCGTTCTCGCCGAACTGGGAGCCGATCAGCTGCAGGCCCACGGGAAGCCCCTCGGAAAGCCCGGAAGGGATGTTCAGGCCGGGGAGACCGGCGAGGCAAGACGGGATCGTCATCACGTCGCAGGCGTACATCGCGAGCGGGTCGGCGGCACGGTCGCCGATCGGGAACGCCACCGTGGGCGAGGTGGGCGTCGCGATCAGGTCGAACTCCTCAAGGGCGGCGCGATGCTCGCGAATCAGGAGCGTGCGGACGCGCTGCGCCTGGCCGTAGTACGCGTCGTAGTAGCCCGCCGAGAGCGCGTAGGTGCCGAGCATGATCCGGCGCTTCGGTTCGTCGCCGAAGCCGGCATCCCGGGTCTGCTCGACCATCTCACGGTACGTCGGCGCGTCGACCCTCGGGCCGTAGCGGACGCCGTCGTAGCGGGCCAGGTTGGACGAGGCCTCCGCGGGAGCGATTAGGTAGTAGCAGGCCATTCCGTAGTCGAACGACAGCGGCAGATCGCATTCGCCGATCTCGGCCCCGAGCGAGCGGGCGGTCTCGATCGCGGCTTCGAACGAGGCACGAACGCCGGGCTCGATGCCCGCGAGATCCCAGACCTGCTTGGGGATTCCGATGCGCACGCCCGAAAGGCTCTCCGCCGTCGGCAACTCGACTGACTCGAGCAACTCGACCGTGGTCGAGTCGTTCACGTCGCGCCCCGCGATGATCGAGTAGAGCAACGCCACGTCGCGCACCGTCTTTGCGACGGGCCCGATCTGGTCGAGGCTCGAGGCGAACGCGACGATGCCGAATCGCGAGACGGTGCCGTAGGTCGGCCGCAGGCCGACATTGCCGCACAACGCCGAGGGCTGCTTGATCGAGCCACCGGTGTCGGACCCGAGCCCCCAGGGTGCGAGGCCACCGGAGACAGCAGCGGCCGTCCCACCGCCGGAGCCGCCGGGCACCCGCGTCGGATCCCACGGATTGTGCGACGGGCCGTAAGCCGAGTTCTCGGTCGAGGAACCCATCGCAAACTCGTCGGTGTTCGTCTTGCCGATGGTCGGCAACCCCGCCGCCTTGCACCGTGCCGCGACGGTGGAATCGAAAACGGGCACGTAGCCGGCGAGGATCTTCGAGCCGGCGGTCGTCTCGACGCCCTTCGTCGAGATGACGTCCTTGAGCGCGATTGGCACGCCCCCACCCTCGGCGTAGTCGACCAGGCGGAGGTACGCGTGAAGCTCCTCGTCCCGCTCGCCGGCGGCCGCGATGTAGGCGGCGTGGAGCTCGGCCGACGACACCTGGCCGCTCTCGATCAGCGCGAGCCCCTCCTCGGCGGTGAGTCGCAGCGTGTCGATCACGCCGACACCTCGGGGCCGTGCGACGGCGGAACGCGGAAGAGGTCGCCCTCGCGAGCGGGCGCGTTCGCAAGAGCCTCGTCGAGCGTCAGCGACGGCCTCGGCTCGTCGTCGGCCCAGACGTTGACGAGATCGAGAGGGTGCGACGTCGGCGGCACGTCGGCGAGATCGAGCTCAGCCACCTTCGAGACCGCCTCGAGGATCGCCCCGAGCTCGAGCGTCAGCCGATCGGCCTCACCCTCCGTGAGGTCGAGCCGCGCGAGTCGCGCGACGTGCAACACCGTTTCTCTGTCGATCGCCATCCCGCTCCCATCCTGTCAGACCGTTGCTCGCACTTGAGGCAGAAAGACAACGGGCCCCTTCCGGGGCCCGTCGCACGAAGCTCGAATCCGGAAAGCCTATGCAGCCGCCGTGACGTTCGCCGCCTGAGCACCCTTAGGCCCCTGGACGACCTCGAACTCCACCTTTTGTCCCTCGGTGAGGGACTTGTATCCGTCCATCGTGATTGCCGAGAAGTGGACGAAAACGTCCTC
>JAYTJO010000574.1:0-2639 GCA_043730975.1 Thermoleophilia bacterium
GCCACCGACAGAAGGTGTAGAGTCCCCTCGCACGAGTTCTTCGGAAGAGGCGCCCCGGGCGCCTCTTCCGCGTTCCGGGCCTGATCCGGACGCGGCCCTACTCCATTTCATCCAGCTGTCCGCGTCGGCCCCCGCTCGGCAACCTTACGACGCGAGCCGCGAGAGGACGCCCTCGAGCGCCTCGAGCAGCCGCAACGCCGCGACATCGTCCTCCGAGCGCTCGAGCAACGCTGCGATGCGGGCGACGACGGCCTCGCCACCCTCGCCGCGCTCCGCCACTGCGCGGGCCCGTCGCGCCGTCTGCATGAGGTCGAGCCCGATCGCGGCCTGGTTCGCAAACAGGATCAGGAGGTCGATCTCGCCGAGCGAGAATGCCCGATTCTCCGAACGGTCGAGCACCTGGAGCACGCCGAGCGTGTTCTCGCCGTTCACGAGAGGCACGGCCATCAGACCCCTGGGGACGTACCCCGTGCGTTCGGCCGCCTCGCGCGCGAACCGCGGGTCCTGCTGAAGATCTTCGATCACGATCGGTTGGCCGGTGACGAGAACCCAGCCGGCGATGCCGGTGCTCGACGGGAAGCGCATCCCGACGAGATCCCCCTCGCCCTCGCCGGAAACGGCCTCGAAGACGAGTTCGTCGGTCGCCGTGTCGAGGAGCATGATCGACGATGCCTTGGCGTCGAAAATCGACCGCGCGACATCCACGATCGACTGCAACAGGGCGCGGTGGCTCTCCTCCGATGGGAGCATTCCGGCCGCGACGGCCTCCCGGTAGCTCGATCCACCCGTCATTTGCTGCCTCCCGTGTTCGACGCCGTCAAGTAGAGGACGCTCTTCAGCTGGAAGGGCGTCAGCCCAGGGTGCTTCGAGAGCACGAGCGCTGAGAGCCCTGCAATGTGTGGTGCGGCAAAGCTGTTGCCCGTGCAGCGCAAGGTTCCGCCCCCGGACCAGGCCACGTCCAGGTCGATGCCGCGCGCAAAGAACTCGACGGGAGGCTCGGGGTTCGCGTACCACTCCCAGGAGTCGTTCCCCTCATGGCTTCCGACCGAGATCACCGAGGAGAAGCGCCAGGGATAGCTCTCGACGGGCATGTTGTGTGCCGAGGCGACGAGCACTGTCCCCCGGAAGTAGGCATCGTCGGCGAGCTCATGGAGCAGCTCGGCGAACTTCCGCTTCGTGGTCGAGAGACTGAGATTGACGACCTCGAAGCCTTGCTCGATTGCGTACCGGAGGCCGCCGAGGATCAGATCGGCGCTACCGGTGTTCCCCTCGCCGAGCACGCGAACGCTGTGCAGCCGGCAGGCCGGTGCGAGCGAGCGGACGATCCCGGCGCACGCAGTGCCGTGACCGCAAACATCGCCCAGCTCGTCCGGCACGATCGAGGTCATCTCACCTTCGAGAGTCACCGCGACGGCGCTGTCGATTCCGCCGACGAGCGGGTGGTCGCCGTCGACGCCGCTGTCGAGGATGCACACGTCGATGCCCTCGCCGGTCGCGTCGCCGATCGCCCACTCCTTCGTGACCCTGTCGGGCCATTCTGCCGGGATCGCGATCGAACCAGCTGCCTCGAGGGTCAGACTCCAGGCGGGAATCAGTCGTTCGCTCACGCAGATGCACCAAGTACCCGCGCCCGGGCTGCGGCCGCAGCGGCGGAGAGTTGCGCCGCGGTCTCCGAGTGGCGATCGCCGCGAACCGTCGCAAGGTTGATTTCCACGAGATGGGTCGCAGCGCGGACGGCTGCCTCGGCAAGGGCCGCTGCCACGGCCGCGTCCGGGCGGAGGTGCGGAGTCCCTTCGACTGCCGCGAGCGCCGCGAGCTCGGCGACGTCGGCGGCGGCTTCGCCGATCTGGAGCGGCACGTCGGCTGCACGGAGGAGCGCCTCTCCCAGCGCGAAGTCGCGCTGAGCCGGCGTTCCCGAGCGATCCCGCATCGTCACGAGGACGTGCGCGAAGACCGCGGCATCGTCGGCCCCGAGTGCCGTCAAACGGCGGCGTAGGGCTTGCGCCTGGGCGGCGATGCCTGCTCCGTCGGCCCAGTCTTCAGAACCGCGCCCAACCATCGTGACGAGCGCCGCCGCCATCGCAGCCGATACCGCTGCAGCCGTGCCACCGCACGGGGAGGGTGCAGGTGCCTCGAGCTCGTCCAGAAACGCGTCGAGAGCGCTCGTACCGGCTGCGGGCGCGACGGCTGCAGGGTCTTCGGCCGGTGCTGTCACCGGGCGAGGCGCTTGCGCAGGTGCTCGACGACGGACGGACTCGGCTCGACTCCAGCAGCGCGGATCGCCACCTCGAGATCGGCCACAACGGATGCCCGGAAGGTGGCGTCTGCCTCGGCGCGCTCGACGAGCGCATCGAGCTGAGCGCGTGCGATCGGTAACTCCTGCGCTGCAGTCACCCAGCCCGGAGGGGCCGGGGGAAGCAGGCGGAGAAGCTCGCCGAGCTGCTCTTCGTTGTATGTCGTCATCTTGATCACCTACTCACTTGACGGAGATGGGGTCATGTTTCTTCCCTCTGCTGGTTGCTTCCATCGAGCTCGGAGCGAAGGTGCCCGAGACAGCGGGAGATCCTGCTCGCGATCGTCCCTGCGGGGATGCCGAGGTCGGCGCCGATCGTACGGTAGCTCTCGTCACGGCAGAAGAA
>JAYTJO010000575.1:0-2474 GCA_043730975.1 Thermoleophilia bacterium
CGGAACGCCCCCTGGAGGGCGAGGACGCCAATTCTCATGGTGTAAGTGTACGGAGGCGCGTAGCCCGGGCGACAGGCCGTGGCCTGCCGCCGGCTTACAGTTGTGTCCTCTTAGGAGGGAGGGGTCACGGGGAACCGTAGGTTCCCGGCTTCAGGATCGCGCGAAGCGCGCAGAAAACAACAGAGGCGGTTGGTAAGGCGCGATACGCTCTTCCATCGCGGCTTACCAACCCCGGACTTCGAGCCGCTCGTTGTCGGCGAGCGACGCAGAGGAGATGCCGACCATCGGCTCGCCGAGCCCGGTCGAGACCTCGGCCAGGATCTTCGCGTCCTGGAAGTGCGTCGTTGCCTCGACGATCGCCTTCGCTCGGAGATCCGGGTCGCCCGACTTGAAGATGCCCGAGCCGACGAAGACGCCATCAGCGCCGAGCTGCATGCAGAGAGACGCGTCGGCGGGAGTCGCGATGCCACCGGCGGTGAACGTGACGACGGGCAGCCGGCCGTTCTCGGCTACCCAGCGTACGAGCTCGTAGGGAGCCTGCAGGTTCTTGGCCTCGGCGTAGAGCTCGTCGCTACGCAGCGACTGCAGCCGCCGGATACCGCCGAAGACCGCGCGCATGTGCGTCACGGCATTGACGACGTCGCCGGTGCCGGCCTCGCCCTTGGTGCGGATCATCGCGGCGCCCTCGCTGAGGCGGCGGAGCGCCTCGCCAAGGTTCGTGGCTCCGCAGACGAACGGCACCGTGTAGCCCCACTTGTCGACGTGATGCTCGATGTCGGCCGGGGTCAAAACCTCGGATTCGTCGATGTAGTCGACCTCGAGCGCCTGCAGGATCTGGGCCTCGGCGAAGTGGCCGATGCGGCACTTCGCCATCACCGGAATCGACACGGCTTCCTGGATCTCACGGATCATGCCCGGATCGGACATGCGCGCAACACCGCCGTCACGGCGGATGTCGGCCGGGACGCGCTCGAGAGCCATCACAGCGCACGCGCCCGCGTTCTCCGCGATCACGGCCTGTTCGGCGTTGACGACGTCCATGATCACGCCGCCCTTGAGCATCTCGGCAAGGCCGCTCTTGACGCGCATGGTGCCGGTTTCGGCCATGCGCACAGTGTAGCGAGAGGCTGCCTCTGGAGCCCGGGTGCCCGCCCCCGCGACTGCAGGGGCGGACACGCGCACTATCAGGCGGCTGGCGTCGGGGGCTGCTCGCCCTCAGCAGCCTCAGCAGCCTCAGGAGCAACAGGAGCCTCAGCAGCAACAGGAGCCTCAGCAGCAACAGGAGCAGCAGGAGCTACTGGCGCTTCGGGCGCAGCCGGGGCGTCACCCTTGTCCGTCGCAGACTTTGCGGCCGCAGCCGCACTCCCGCCAGCAGCCTTCATCTCGTTGCCCATATCCGCGAGTGAATGTCCGAGTTCCTTCATGTTCGCGAAGGCACCGATCGCGACGAAGACAGCGAGTAGGAGGCCGATCCAGGCCCAGAAGGTGCGGAACTCGTTGCTGACGAGGAACTTGAGCACTGTGAAGAACAGCATCAGGATCGCGAGGGCAGCCGTCACCATGGCGGGGGTCAACCCGATCTCGAGCTTCACATTCGCGAGACGGAGTCCCTCCCAGACGACGATCACGATTGCGAGGAGGCCCGCGAGGACCCCCCAGCCGTGCCACATGCTTACGCCGGCTGACGCAATACCCTGAAAATCGATCTCCTGCCAATTAAAGATCGAGACGACCAGAAAGGCGATCGACCCGCCGAGCACGACCTTGATGCCGTGAGAGAGCTTGGAGATGTCCATTTTGCGAACTTTCCTTTCGAGAAGGTGCGGAACGGCCCTCGCAATTATCGTTGCGATGTGAGACAGATACAACTGGTTCGGCGTGACTCCTCTCCCCACAGGTAGGAAACTGCCTGCCCCCCGGGGTTGCGCCGTGACGGGCTGGGAGCCTGCTTGCGGGTTCCCGGCCCTCCTCTTTTCGTCCAGGCACCGCTCGGCTTGCATCGCGACCGTAGGGGCGTGACCTGTCCCGCCCGCAAGCACGAGCGCGCTCCTGGGGGTCGAACTCCACGCGGGCAGCATCTCTCAACCGCTGCTGACGAGCTGCCGATACGGACAGGATGACTGCTCAGATCGACGACCGCCTTCTCGAACGCTGGCAGACGAGCCGCCGCCATCAGGACGAGGCGCGCCGTTTCCTTTCGCGTCAGCGGTTCTCCGACCCACGCGGCGAACGCCGTGCCCTCGCCGAGATCGTCGGCACGATCGCCGACCTCGAACAGACGTTGCACGATCGGGCGTCCCGGCGAGCCACGCCGACCCCTTCCCCTGACCCACAGTCGGCCTAGGAGCACGTTTTAGAATGAAGCCTTGTGCCGACGGAACGTGTTGGGCGGCGCGCTGCTTCGTCCTCGGTCGCCCCGATACGTCCCGTATCGGCAGGCTCCCTGCGTCCTCGCATCGCACTCGCCCAACACG
>JAYTJO010000576.1:0-3299 GCA_043730975.1 Thermoleophilia bacterium
GACGCGGGTACCGTCGACGTTCGGTTAGACCCTAGCCGTCCCCAGCGACGAAGAACATCGTCGCGACTCCGATGTACGCCGCGATCAGGATCGCGCCGCGGAATCGCGATGACACGCCACCCCAGATCGTCACCATCACGATGGCGAGCGAGAGAGCAAGAGCGCCGATCTCGACCTTGCGGAAGCCGAGTGCGAGCGGGTCGATCAGCCACGCCAGCAGCGTCACTGCCGGGATCAGGAATACGGCTACCTGCGCCGAGGATGAGAGAGCTATCTCGGCCGCCAGCTTGATCTTGCCCCTGTAGGCCACGATCACGGCGCCGCCATGCTCGGCCGCGTTGCCGACGATGGCCACGATCACGGCAGCAACGAAGAAGTCCGAGAGCCCGGCCTTGTGTGCAAACTCCTCCAGTGACCCGACGAGCGTCTCGGCGACCATTGCGGTAACGACAGTGGCGACCCCGAGGACTGCGAGCGAGGCTCGGAACGACCACGCGCTGATCTCCTCGTCGCTCGAGACGTGAACTGTTCGGTGCCGCCGCAGCATGTAGACGGTGACGGCGACGTAGACGATGAGGAGCGCGATCGCGACCGGCACCGAGAGGTCGACGATGCGCTGGGCGTCTGGGTCACCATCCCAGCTCGGGATCGACGGAATCAGGAACAGCCCGATCGCGAGGGCAATCAATCCGAAGGAGAGGAAGCTCGACCACCGCTCGATCTCGCCGCGGCCGCCCGCGAAGAGCGAAAAGCCGAGGACGAGGAGGAGGTTGCCGACGACGGATCCCGCGAGCGATCCTCGGACGACCTGCGTCAGGCCCTCGTTGACGGCAATCAGGGCAATGATCAACTCGGGAGCGTTGCCGAAGGTCGCATTCAGAAATCCTCCGATCCCTGGCCCTGTATGCACGGCAGCATGCTCGGTCGCTTCGCCGATCAGCCAGGCGAGCGGAATCAACGCGAGCGCAGACAGCACGAAGAGCGCCGTGTCCCCGATGTTTGTCAGGAAGTGAAGAGCGACGACGATGGGCCCGAGGGCCAGGCCGGTGAAGAGAATGCGTCGTACCACGGGTGCCGCGCACACTAGCGGGGGCGCGATCCGCCGGGGCACGGGCAACCGTGCACGTGAGCGGGTCCCGGACCCGGCCCGCGCGATCCGCATCCGTCGTGGGGACAACCTGAAAACTGCTCCGCTGTCAAGTCTTGCGGGGAGCGGGAATGTCCTGCAAAGTTCCGCCCAGATGAGAGATAGCACCGTGCCGACAACCGATGTCGACCTCCCGCTGCGACCGCAGGACGAGGTGTCGTGTCGTCGTTGCGAGGTGCATTGCGACAAGGTGGTCTATCCGGGGGCGTGCGTCGAGCGTGCGTGCGCGTTCGTGTATGCGTACGAGGCGTTCGGGCACACCTACATGGGCTGCATGCAGCGGGTCTTCGACGTCGAGATCGATCTCGACCTTCTGCGCGCAGCCGAGGAGCGGAGTGACGGCTTCGGTGCGGTCGTCGCACGGCGCGCGACGCTCCCGATGTGTCACGCCGAGGTTGCGTCGTGTTACGAGGCGCGGAGCGACGAGGTTGGGTGCCGGAACCCTGAATTCTTCGAGATGCCGGTCGCCCGGCCGAGCTTCCGCGTTTTTGCGCAGCTAGACCCAGCAGCCTGAGGAGCTCGCCGGTGGCGACAGGCTTCAGCCTGTCACCCGGGTTCACGCGCCGTGCAACGCGCGCAGATGAGCTACCTCTGCGGCATCCGGCCCATGCCCGTCGGGGCCAGGCGTCTCGAGGATCGCCGGAAGATCCTGAAACGCGGGCTGAGCAAGGAACGTCCGCAGTCCCTCGTCGCCGATGAGGCCGACGCCGGTCGCTTCGTGCCGGTCGAGGTTCGAGCCGAGCGCGGCCTTCGAGTCGTTGACGTGCAGGCAGCGAAGTCGATCGAGCCCGATTCGGTCGTCGATCTCCGAAACGGCGGCGTCGAGGACTGCCTTGTCGGTGACGTCGACGCCGGAGACGTACCAGTGGCACGAGTCGAGACAGAGCCCGAGCCGGGGATGGTGATCGAGGGCGTCATGGATCGCCGCGAGCTCGTCGGTGGAGCGTCCGATCGTGCCGCCGGCGCCGGCCGAGTTCTCTATCAGCAGCCAGAGGTCGTCCGTCGTCAGCTCGAGCAGCTCGCGCAGGGCCGGCACGACCTGCTCGAGCCCGACCTCGAAGCCGGCTCCGAGGTGCGAGCCGACGTGGAAGATGACCCCTTCGGCTCCGATCGCCGAGGCAGCCTCGAGCGATGAGCGCATCGCCGCGATCGACTTCCCGTAGATCACCGGATCGGGGCTGGCGAGATTGACGAGGTAGAGCGCATGGCAGACGACGCTCTCGATCCCCGCCTCCTCTCGCCGCTCACGGAAGCGGGCGACCGCCTCGGGCGTGTGATTCGTCGGCCGCCACATCCGCGGGCTCTGGGTGAACACCTGGACGGCGTCGCACCCCATCGCCTCGGCCCGGTCGATCGCCTGCCAGATGCCACCGGACGACGAGACGTGGGCGCCGAAGAGCATCCGCCTACGCTACCCGCGCTCACGACTGATCTGCGCCAACGCACCTACAATGCCCCCCTGATGACCGCTCGCGTCCGCATGGCACCGAGCCCGACCGGCTTTCTCCACATCGGAGGGGTGCGGACGTTCCTCTTCAACTGGCTCTTCGTGCGCGGACACGGCGGTGAGTGCCTGCTACGGATCGAGAACACGGACACGAGTCGCGAGGTGGTCGACTCGGTCGCGCAGATCGAGGAGTCCCTGCGCTGGCTCGGCATCGACTGGGACGGTGAGACGCGCTTCCAGCTCGACGGAGCCGATCGTTGCCGCGCCGAAGCTGCTCGCCTCGTGGCGGAGGACAAGGCGTACGAGGACGACGGCGCGATCCGGATCCGAATGCCGAAGGACGGAGTCGTCGGGTGGGACGATGCGATCAAGGGGCGGATCGAGTTTCCCGCCGCGGAGCTCGAGGACATGGTCATCCTCCGCTCGGACGGGCGACCGGTCTACAACTACGCCTCACCGGTCGACGACTGGGTCGACGGGATCACGCACGTCATCCGTGGCGACGACCACGTCTCGAACACTCCGAAGCAGATCGTCGTGCTCGAGGCGCTCGGCGCCGAGCTACCCGTCTACGCGCATGCACCGAACGTCTTCGGCGAGGACGGCAAGAAGCTCTCGAAGCGACACGGCGCCGTCTCGGTGGGCGAGTTCCGCGAGGCCGGGTACATCGCGCCAGCGCTGATGAACTTCCTCGCCCTGCTCGGC
>JAYTJO010000577.1:0-1954 GCA_043730975.1 Thermoleophilia bacterium
CTCGTCGAGCTGAACGAGGCGTTCGCATCGCAGTCGCTCGCGGTCTGCCGCGAGCTCGGCCTCGACGAGGAGCGCGTGAACGTGAACGGCGGTGCGATCGCGCTCGGCCATCCGCTCGGGATGAGCGGCGCCCGTCTCGTCGTCTCGCTCCTCCACGAGCTCCGGCGCCGCGACGACCACCTCGGGCTGGCGACCTTGTGCGTCGGAGTGGGGCAGGGACAGGCCGCGTTGTTCTCCCGCTGATACCTGCGCAGTAACGCTCTCAGGCGCCGAGAAACAGCCGTGCCGCCGGGTTCCCGGTCTCCTCGGTGTGCGGGTACCCGAGCGCCTTCAGTGACTCCCTGAATGCCCGCCGCTCGCCCGGAGGCACCTGGATCCCGGCGAGCACGCGGCCGTAGTCGGCGCCGTGGTTTCGGTAGTGAAACAGGCTGATGTTCCAGCGCTCGCTCATTGCCTCGAGGAACCGCATCAGCGCACCGGGACGCTCGGGGAATTCGAAGCGGTAGAGCACCTCGTGCGGCGCGTTTGCGGGGCCGCCGACGAGGTGGCGAACGTGGAGCTTCGCGAGCTCGTTGTCGGTCAGGTCGAGCGTCTTGATTCCGGTCCGCCTGACGGCCCGCAACAGCTTGTCCTTCTCCGCGCTGTCGCGCACGCTCATCCCGACGAAGACGTGCGCCTCGGTCGGGTCGCTGTAGCGGTAGTTGAACTCGGTGATGTTGCTGCGCCCGAGCAGGCTGCAGAACGTCCTGAAACTGCCGGGTCGTTCCGGGATCGTGGCCGCGAAGACCGCCTCCCGCGCCTCGCCGAGGTCGGCCCGCTCGGCGACGAAGCGCAGCCGGTCGAAGTTCATGTTCGCGCCACAGAGCACGGTGACGAGATTCCGGCCGGCCACGCGCTCCCGCTCGACGTACTTCTTCGCGCCCGCCACGCCAAGAGCCGCCGAGGGCTCGACGATCGCGCGCGTGTCCTCGAAGACGTCCTTCATCGCAGCGCACAACTCGTCGGTGTCGACGAGAATCATCTCGTCGACGTACTTGCGAGCGAGTCGGAACGGCTCGACGCCGACCTGCTTCACCGCGACGCCGTCGGCGAACAGGCCGACGTGGGGAAGCGTGATCCGTCGGCCCGCCCGAAGCGAGCGATCCATCGCGTTCGCGTCCTCCGGCTCGACTCCGACGATCCGGATCTCGGGGCGCAGCCGCTTGACGTACGCGGCGATCCCGCCGATCAGCCCGCCGCCGCCGACGGCAACGAACATCGTGTCGATCGGATCTCGTAACTGGCGGAGGATCTCCATCGCAATCGTCCCCTGGCCCGCGATCACGTCGGGATCGTCGTAGGGGTGAATGAACGTCAGCTTCCTCCGGCGCACGATGCGCATCGCTTCGGCGTACGCGTCGTCGTAGGAGTCCCCCTCGAGCACCACCGTCGCGCCGAGTGCGGCGACGGAATCGACCTTGATCTCGGGCGTCGTCACCGGCATCACGATCGTCGCCGCGGCTCCGAGCCGCTGAGCGGCAAGCGCAACGCCCTGGGCGTGGTTACCGGCCGAGGCGGCGACGACTCCCCTGCGCAGGGTCGCGGGCGGCAGGCGCGACATCTTGTTGTACGCCCCACGGAGCTTGAACGAGAAGATGGACTGGAGATCCTCGCGCTTCAGCAGCAGCCGGTTACCGAGCCGCTCCGAGAGGAGCGGTGCCTCCTGGAGTGGCGTCTCGACTGCGACGTCGTAGACGTTCGCGTTGAGGATCGCCTCCAGGTAGTCGATCTCGGGTGCGGCGCGCGTCATTGGCCGCTCATCGTACGTCAGGCGGTGCGCCCGCCCGCCGGGGTGGAGTCGTGCCGACGTCGAGTCACCGGGGAGCCTTCCAGCTCGAGATCGCTCCGTCGCGAGCGAGCAAAGTCCATCCCTCTCGGCGCAGGGCTGTCTCAGCGCGGTCGGCGCAGTCCGGCG
>JAYTJO010000578.1:0-8823 GCA_043730975.1 Thermoleophilia bacterium
GTCAACGTGATGTGTCTCGGGAGAGGCTGCGCCATCTCCCCTACGAGCTATCCGCGCGACGTTCCGGGGCGAAGGACTAGGCTCCGCCGATGCTCTTCCCGACCGCGACGTTCGCGATCTTCTTCCTGATCGTCCTGCCTCTCTCATGGCTGGCGATGCCAAAGGTGCACCGTTGGCGGCCGCTCATCCTCGTCGCGAGCTACGTCTTCTACAGCTGGTGGGACTGGCGCTTCATCTTCCTGCTCGCGGGCTGCACGGTGTGGAATCAGATCCTGGCCGTGCGCATCCACAGGGCAACAGCGCAGTCGCAGAAGAAGCTGCTGCTCTGGGTGGCCCTTGCCGGAAACCTTGGTGTACTCGGCTACTTCAAGTACTACGACTTCTTTGTCGACTCGTCGCAGAGCATGGCTTCGATCGTCGGACTGGAGCTGCCGCTCTCGCTCCGCACGATCATTCTCCCGGTCGGCATCTCCTTCTACACGTTCATGGCGATCAGCTACGTCGTGGACACCTACCGCGGCGACTTCGTCCCGACGACCCTCGAGAAATTTGCGGTCTACCTCTCCTTCTTCCCCCATCTCGTCGCCGGGCCGATCGTCCGCCCGGGAGAGCTGATCCCCCAGCTCGACACGCCGCGCAACCCGCGGCGCGTCGACACGAGCCGCGCCTTCTACCTCATCGCAACGGGGTTGTTCAAGAAGGTGGTGATCGCGAACTACCTCGCCTCGAACATCGTCGACGACGTGTTCGGGGCACCCGGACAGCACTCGTCCTTCGAGATCCTGATCGGCATCTACGCATATGCCGTCCAGATCTACGCCGACTTCTCCGGCTACACGGACATCGCGATCGGCCTCGCCCTCCTGCTCGGGTTTACCTTCCCGCGGAACTTCGACTCCCCGTACGCGGCGGTCTCGATCCAGGACTTCTGGCGTCGGTGGCACATGACGCTGTCTCGCTGGCTGCGCGACTACCTCTACATCCCGCTCGGCGGCAACCGCAAGGGCAAGATCATCACGTACCGCAACGTGATGCTGACGATGTTGATCGGAGGGCTCTGGCATGGGGCCGGGTGGACGTTCGTCGCATGGGGAGCTATCCACGGGGTTGCGCTCGTGCTCGAGCACCGACGGAGAGACAGGCCAGGCTACGTGGAGCCACCGGACACGCGGCGGCGGCGGATCATCTCGCGCTTGATCACCTTCAACATCGTGTGCGTCGCATGGGTGTTCTTCCGGTCCGACAGCTTCGCGACTGCGTCCGACATGCTCACTGGCCTCTTCACCGGTTGGGGTGAGCCGTCGCCGCTCGTCACCTGGGGCGTGCTGCTCGCGATCGCCGTCGGGATCGGTTCGCAGTACCTTCCCGCGCGGATCCCCTACGCGATCATGGATCGCTTCGGACGCTTGCCCGTCATCGGTCAGGCTGTTGTGCTTGCGTTCGCCCTGATGCTGACGAACGCCCTCGGACCCGAGGGCGTGGCACCATTCATCTACTTCCAGTTCTGATGCCGTCCAACGACCCACCCGATCTCCCCAGGCTGCCGCCCATCAGGGAGTCGGCAGAGAACGTCCTGCCGTCGCTCCCCGGTAACTCGCTCCCCGGTGACTCGGAGCGAGGCTGGGAGGAGGTTGTCGATCCTGTTGCGCCGGTGCAGCAACCAACGGCCGCGTCGGAGCGGCGCGAGCGGCAGCAGCGCCGCGAGGCGTCCCCCGACCGACCCCGGCGCAAGCACGCGGCGCCCGAGCGCCACGAAGACCCAGCGTCGCAAGCGCCCGAAGGACGGCGCCGGAATCGCACCGAGGACGGGCGACGCTACTCGTCTGCAGGAAACGGGCTTATCGTGGGCCTGCTGGCGCTGCTCTTCGGCGCGTTGCTGAACGCGCCGGGGATGCACAAAGCATCGTTCAACAAGCAGCCCGGGGCAGGACGAGACGTTGCCCTTGCCCTCACAGGTGGCCTCGCCGGCGTCAGTGGCGCGCTCCAACTCGATCGGCCGCGGCAGTTCGTGCAGAGCGTGGCCGGTCGGGCCGACGCAGACGCGATCGACGTGGCGATCGTGGTTCCTCTGACGAGCACGGGGACGAGCGGGCAACCGACATCCAATCCGGCTGTTGCGAAGCCTCCTGGAAAGATGAAGTTCACTCCGAAGAAGAAGCTTCGCCTCTGGGTTGCCGGCGACTCGCTCGTCATCGTGCCGGGGTACTCGGTTGTTCGCGCAGCCGGAGCGAGCCCCGTGATCGAGTCGGTCGGCGGCGTCGACGGGAAGGTTGCGACCGGATTGATCCGGCCGGATGTCTTCAACTGGTTCGAGCACATCCAGACGCAGGTGAAGAAGCTCAAGCCGCACGTCGTCGTGCTCAACTTCGGCGGCAACGACGACAAGGCGTACATGACCGGCCTTCCCGAGGGTACGACGATCGGGGAGTTCGGCGGACCGAGCTGGACGAAGGAGTATCGGCGACGGGTCGCCGGAGTGATGGACATCGTCAACCGGGCAGGTGGCACGGTCGTGTGGGTCGGTCTGCCGATCACCCGGAGCGAAGCGCAGACGCAGCGATTCGACATCGTCAACGCCGCCGTCCAGAAGGAGGCGAAGGCGCGCGGAAAGAAGGCGATCTTCATCGACACGTACACGATGTTCGCCGGCGACACGGGTGGGTTCACGGAGTTCCTGGAGAACGCGAAGGGCGACACGGTCAAGGTGCGGGCGGGCGACGGCGTGCACTTCGACAACGAAGGGGGCGACATCATCGCGCGCGAGGTGCTGAAGCAGCTCAACACGACGTTCGACCTGACGAGCTGGCGCCAGGCGTCGAGCTGATCGAACTCAACGCGGGCCAGCGGCACCAGAGATGCTGCGATCGGCGAGCGCCCGGCAAGGTTTCGTCATTCGCACCACGCGAGAACGTCGGCGAAGCGACGGTCGGCGAGAACTCCGAAAAGCTCCCCGCGGGTGAGCTTTGCTCTGCTCGTCGCCGGGCTGGTGATGCCGCAGAGGAACCGCGCGCGCTGTCGCGGCAGACCGAGCGCAGCGGGCTGCGCAGCGGCCAGCTCGGCTAGTGCGCCGCGGTCGACGACGGCATCGAACGTGGGTGGAGGTATCCCCTCGGGAAGCCGCTGCACGATCCCGCCGAGGCAGTAGCTGCAGTGGCCACACGGCTCATCGCGCTGCTCGCCGAAGTAGGCGACGAGCGCGTTGACCTGGCAGCCTTCGTTGGTGACGAGCGCGACGACCTGCTGGATTCGGCGTGCCTCGGACTGTTCGCGCAGATCGAATCGCTCGACGAGGCGGTCGAGCAGCTCCGCCGTCGAGCCCGGCCGATCGAGGATGGTGTAGCGCTGCCGCGCATCGGCGGCCCGGAGCTCGATCAGTCCTTGCTGCTCGAGGTGGCCCAGCGCGGCCACGATTCGACCGCGCTCCTCGCCGAGCGCAATCGCGGATTCGTTGGGATCGAGGCTCGTCCAGACGCGCCCCGTCTTGCCGCTCGCGACGAGTCGGCGCAGGAAGTCGGCTCGGTCAGCGTCGAACCCGGCGACGACCTCCTCGAACGACCCGCTGACAGGGCGGAAGCTGTAGCCGGCGTAGAACGGCGTCCCCTGTCTCAGCAAGCCCTCCAGTTCGAGGTACGTGAGAACGGTCTTCAGGACGAGCGGACGCACATCGAAACGACCCGACAGCTCGTACTCACTGACGGCGAACTGCTCATCTTCGTCGTGGGAGAAGACCTCGGCGAGCAGCTCCGCGATCGCCTCTCTCGTCGGCGTATCGCCGTACGTGAAGTTCTCGAGCGCGGGGATGTCGTCGCGGCAGGCGAAGAGCTCGCAGATCGACGGCGCGTCATCTCGCCCGGCCCGCCCGATCTCCTGCGAGTACGACTCGAGACCCTTCGGGAGATTGAAGTGGTAGACGTACCGGACGTCGGCCTTGTCGATACCCATGCCGAAGGCGATCGTCGCGACGACGACGTTGCTGCCCGAGGCCATCCACCACTCCTGCGTTGCGACACGATCTTCCGGGCTCATGCCCGCGTGGTAGGGACGGGCGGGCAGTCCCGCGGCCGCGAGGAGTGAGGCCACGCGGAGCGCCGTGCGTTGAAGCGTGACGTAGACGATCGTCGACCCGGGCGATCGCTCTCGGAGCCGATCGATCAGCGTCCGATCGCGCTCGGACGCTCCTACCGGCGTCGTCAGCAGGGTGAGGTTGGAGCGGTAGAAGCCCGTGACCACGGCATCCGCCTCCGCGATCTCGAACCCCGCGCAGATGTCACCGACGACGGCCGGCGTCGCCGTTGCCGTCAGGGCGAGGACGCGCTCCGCTCCGAGCTCTCTCGCACGCGCGGCGAGCTTGAGGTAGTCCGGCCGGAAGTTGTGCCCCCACTCCGAGATGCAGTGCGCCTCGTCGACCGCGAACAGCGAGATCTTCGTCCGTTCCAGCTGCGCCAGAAACCGCTCGTTGTTGAACCGCTCCGGGGCAACGTAGAGCAGCTTGAGGTCGCCGGCGGCGAGGCGGTCGGAGACGTCGCGCACCTCGTCTGCGCCGAGGCTGGAATCGAGCCGGGCAGCATCGACACCCTGGCGGACGAGCGAGTCGATCTGATCCTTCATTAGGGCGATCAGCGGTGAGACGACAACGGTGACCCCATCGAGTAGGAGCGCCGGGAGCTGGTAACAAAGACTCTTTCCCGCTCCGGTTGGAAAAACTGCAAGCGCGGAGCGCCCGCGAAGGAGAGCCTCGATGACGCGCTCCTGCCCGGGTCGAAACTCGGAGAAGCCGAAGCGCGAGGCAAGAGCGCGCCTGGCGTTCAAGGAATCGTTCATTGTCATAATGGACAACATAGCAGAGGGAGAGGACGGCATCGGTGTCGGTTGGTGACGGGTCTCCGTTGCAGGATCGCGGGGCTCACACCACACTGTTGGGGGATGAGTAGGCCACAAACGACCACATCAGAGCCCGCTGGGACACGATGGCGGAGCTGACAGTGGTGAAGCAGGCGCTCCGCAGCGCCCTGGGCGAGGACAGCGTGCGCGACGGTGACTCCGAGCGCGACCTGCACTCCTCCGATCTCAGCTTCCACACACCGCACCGGCCGGATCTGGTCGTCTACCCCGGCTCGACCGACGAGGTCGCACTCGTTCTCGCTCTCGCAAACGAGCACCGGGTTCCCGTGACTCCCTTTGGGGTCGGCACGAGCCTCGAGGGCCACGTGATCCCCGTCCATGGCGGCATCAGTCTCGACCTCTCGCGGCTCGATCGGATTCTCGACGTCTCGCCGGAGAACCTGACGGCGACCGTGCAGGCGGGCGTTACCCGACTCACGCTCGAGCGCGCCGTCGGCCAGCACGGCCTCTTCTTCCCTGTCGACCCCGGCGCCGACGCGACGCTCGGCGGGATGGCGGCGACGAACGCCGCCGGGACGACGACGGTGCGCTACGGAAAGACGCGCGCGAACGTGCTTGCGCTCGAGGCGGTGCTCGCGGACGGGCGGGTGATCCGCACCGGCTCGAAGGCGGCGAAAACGTCGGCCGGCTACGACCTGACGGGGCTGCTCGTCGGCTCCGAGGGCACGCTGGCCGTGATCACCGAGGTGACGGTGCGCCTCCACGCGATTCCGGAGCAGGCCGTCGCCCTGCGCATCTCCTTCCGAGACATCGAGAGTGCCTGCCGGACTGCGGCTGGCGTGGTCGCAGCGGGCTCGGGCGTCACGCGCGTCGAATTCCTCGATGCCTGGATCGTCGCGGCCGTCAACGCATACTCGGAGACGTCGTTCCCGGAGGAACCATGCCTGTTCATCGAGGCGTCGGGAAGCGAGGCGACGGTGCTCGCCGATCTCGAGCTCGTACAGGCGATCGCAACGGTGGAAGGAGCAACCGAGATCATCACCGAGCGCGCCCCCGACGCACGGGCCCGCCTCTGGAAGGCGCGGCATGAAGCGGCGAACGCGACGGCGGCGATGTTCCCCGGAACGAAGGAGCGAGCAACAGATGTGTGCGTGCCGCTTACCGAACTGGCCGCCGCGGCGCACTTCGCCCGCGCCGAGATCGAGCGGCTCGGCCTGAACGCGGGAATCGTCGGCCATGCGGGCGATGGCAATCTCCACATCGCCGTCCAGGTTGACGCCTCGGAGATCGGCCTCTCCGAAGAGCTCGTGCACAACGTCGTCAACGACGCACTTGCGCGCGGCGGCACCTGTACCGGCGAGCACGGAATCGGGCTCGGCAAGATCGGGGCGCTCGAGCAGGAGCACGGCGACCTGATCCCTCTGATGCTCGCGATCAAGTCGAGCTTCGACCCGAACGGGATCCTCAACCCCGGCAAGGTGCTGCCGGCGACCGCTGCACGGGAGTAGACAGCCGGTTCATCCGAAGTGTGCCGTCGACCGACTCGGGGAAAGGTTGAATCGAGGCGGCGTGCTTTGGAGGCTCTAACTCAATGACCACGCGCTGGTTAGCGCATCCCCATCCGGGAGCTGATCACGAGCTCGGCTGCATCGTGCGCGTCACCGTGCCCGGTGACCGCCGGGATGAAGTGGCGGCGGTCGAGGGCGAGAAGGACGACAGCCGACGACGCGGTAACTGTCGCCGTTCGGGGGACGTCGCGGAGGAGCGCGATCTCGCCGAAGCTGTTGCCGGATCCGATCTCGGCGACGTGCGCTCCATCCCTCGAAACCGCGAGCGTCCCGCTCTCGACGATGTAGAAGCGATCGCCCTCGTCACCTTCGCGCACGGCAATCTCCCCCGCCTTCAACTCCACGGTGACGAGCGAACGGGCGAGCCGCTCGATGATCCGCTCGGGTAGCGGAGCGAGCATCGGAATCCCGCGCAGCAGATCGATTCCTGCGGGAGCGAGCGTCGTACGGTCGATGGAGAGAAGCCGGGGAAGGGCAAGGAGCGCAATCGCGCTCACCGCCCCGCCGATCACGAGCAGCCCAACCCGCAGCCCGGCGGTGGAGATGAGGATCGGCATCAGGAGAGCGCCGAGCGCCATGGCGCCGATCAGGGAACTCTCGAGCGCTCCGAAGACGCGACCCATGACGTCGTCCGGGACGACACGTTGGAGGATCGTGTACACGTTGATGTCCACGAGCGAGTTCGCGATCCCGATGAGGAGGAGCGCGATCACCGCGCTCGGCAGCGTGGGCCAGGCGGCAATCAGCAGCAGTGGCCCAGCCCAGAGGAAGACACCGAGCGCGAAGTCGAACGCGAGCCGGCCCCGCTGTGCGAGAAGGAGCGCCACGAACCCGCCCGCGAGCCCTCCGACCCCAACCGCTGCCTCGAGATAGCCGACGCCTGCCTGCCCGAGGTCGAGCATGTCGAGCGCGACGGCGACGATGAACACGGCAGATGCGCCCGCAACGACGCACTGCGCGGAGTAGAGACCGACGAGCGCGCGCAGATCGGGCGAACGCAGGATGGTCGCGAACCCGGCCGCGGCCTCACGCACGAACCCGACCGACGGCTCCTCGTCGGCAGGTTCGAC
Source organism: Thermoleophilia bacterium (assembly GCA_043730975.1). Lineage (GTDB taxonomy): Bacteria > Actinomycetota > Thermoleophilia > Gaiellales > Gaiellaceae > Gaiella. The sequence goes on from JAYTJO010000578.1 coordinate 7,481, forward strand.
AGCGTCGACCACCTCGTCGCCGGAAGTCGGTTCTGCGCTCGGTCGAATCCTGAAGACGAGCGCAGCCGACCAGACGAACGTTGCGGCGTTGAACAGGTAGACGACGGGGATGTCCGCGACCGCGAGCAACAGTCCTCCGAGAGCGGGGCCGGCAAAGAAGCCGACGCTCTCGATCGTGCTGGAGGCGACGTTGGCGGCGGTGAGCTCGCCCGAGTCCCGCGCAAGCTTTGGAAGCAGCGCAGCCTGAGCTGGACGAAACGGCGTTCCGGCAAGCGACGTGATGACCGCGAGCCCGTAGACGAGCAGCGCGGGGCCGTCGGAGAAGATCACCCCTGCGGCGATGACGACGAGCACGGCGCGGACGAGGTCCGCCGAGATCATGACCATCTTCCGGGGTAGCCGGTCGGCCAACGTGGCCGTGAAGGGGGTCACGAACGCCATCAGGAGGTAGCGCACGACCGCGAGGACGCCGACCGCGGTGGGGCCACCCTGGTCGAAGGCGTACACGGCGACAGCGACAGCGTACGCCCAGTCGCCGACCACCGACCCGCCGAACGCGAGCTCGAGACGTCGCAGCGAGGGGTTGCGGAAGACGTCGGTGAGCGCGCGCGAGGACGCGCGCACATTGTCACCCGCTCCGCTCAGATCTCGGCGCCCCTCATCATGTCGTGTCTACTCCATCACACTCGGGGCGACAGCGTGGGCGTCAGTGAACGGGGGAGGTGGAGACGACCCACTCGGGCAGCTCGAGCCCCTCTTCCTCGAACATCCGCTGGACACCGGGGAGCGCGAACGTCCGCAGGAAGTGGGCGCGAAGATTCGGCCTCTCCCAGGCGGGCGTGTCCAGCTCCCACCCCCAGTAGGTGAGCATGAGGAGAAAGAGATCGGCTCCGGTGCGGTGATCGCCGTCGAGCCACTCGCGACCTTCGACGTACGATTCGATCAGGTCGAAGTGTTGCTGAGCCTCGGCCTGCGCGACGGCCCCGACGTCCCCGCCGCCGTAGCGCTCGGGGTAGAAGAAACGCAGCATCGTGGTCTGGAGCGTGTTCGTCATGAAGACGAGCCAGCGATAGAACTCTGCGCGCTCATGCGGCGCAAGGCGTGCCGCCGGGTAGCGATCGGCGAGGTAGAGCAGGATCGCGGCCGACTCGCTGAGGACGAGCTCGCCGTCGACGAGCGTCGGCACAACGCCGAGGGGATTCAGCGCGCGGTAGTGCGCGTCGGACTGGGCCTCGCCCCGCTCGATCAGCACGAGCTCGTAGTCGACCCCGATCTCCGCAAGCGCGGCATGCGGCGCCATCGAGGCGGTTCCGGGACGCCAGTAGAGTCGAATGGGTTCCATG
>JAYTJO010000579.1:0-8848 GCA_043730975.1 Thermoleophilia bacterium
GCTGTGATCGACGTGCTCGAGGTGGAGCCGCCCTCCGACGACCACCCGCTACTCGCCGTCGACAACTGCACCCTGACGCCGCACATCGCCGGTTGCACCGATCACGGGTACGACGAAATCGGAGCGTTGGCGGCCGACTTGGTTCGCTGCTTTCTTGCCGGCGACCCGTTGCCACCCGCCTGCATTGTGGTTCCACCGCGGGCTGGGCGATGATAAAGCGGGTCAGCCTGGTCCGTCGCCGCCCTGGCCTCTCGCGCGAGGAGTTCGTAGCCTACTGGTTGGGGCCACACGCAGAGATCGCCAGAGAGATGCCCGGCGCGCACGCGTATGTGGTGAACATCGCGCACGATCCAGAGGTGGCGGGGTGGGACGGGTTTGCCGAGGTCTGGTTCGAATCTGTCGAGGCGGCCGAAGCAGCGTTCGCATCGGAGCCGTTCGCTTCGCGCATCCGGGCCGACCGGCCGAAGTTCGTGGGTGAGCAGGTCATCTTCTTCGTGGACGAGATCGCGGTCATAGAGCCGGTCACCGATGGCTGAGTCAGCTGCTCCCCCTGGTGTGGCCGCTGCGGGGTCGAAAACGATGTTGAGCGCAGAACTCGATGTGGACATCGCGACGCTCTCTATGATCGAGCGGCGGGTGTTGTGGCTTGCGGTGCGGATCGTGGACTATGCGAACCGGGAGCGGCCGAAGGGTGATGCGTTGAAGGTGGGTGGTCATCAGGCGTCGTCGGCGTCGATGGTGACGTTGATGACGGCGCTCTATCTGGCCGATCTGCGCGCGGAGGACAGGGTGTCGGTGAAGCCGCATGCGTCGCCGGTGTTGCAGGCGATCGAGTATCTGCTCGGGCGGCTGGATCGGTCTTATCTGAAGCGTTTGCGCGATTTCGGAGGCCTGCAGTCGTACCCGTCACGGACGAAGGATCCCTATCCGGTCGACTACTCGACCGGCTCGGTCGGGCTCGGCTCTGCGGCTCCGCTCTTCGGAGCGCTCGCAGACCGGTTCACGCAGACTCGCCTTGGTGCCTCGACCGGCGGGCGGTTCATCTCGCTGCTCGGTGATGCCGAGCTCGACGAGGGAAACATCTGGGAGGCACTCGCCGATCCTCTGACACGCCGGCTCGGGAATGTGCTCTGGATCGTCGATCTCAACCGGCAGTCGCTCGACCGCGTGATTCCCGGAATCCGCGCCGCCGAGCTCGAGGCCCAGTTCCGTGCGAACGGCTGGGACGTGATCGAGCTCAAGTACGGCCGGCGCCTGCGCGAGGCGTACGCCCGGGAGGGCGGCGACCTGCTGCGCCGCCGGATCGACGAGATGCCGAATGAGCAGTACCAGTCATTGTTTGGTGCCTCGGAGGAGGTGGTGCGCGCGACCGTCCTCGAGGGCATGATCGATGATCGCGAGCGGGCCGCGCTGGAGGGGCTGCTCGACGGCTACGCGGGCCGGGTGGCGCCGCTTGTGCGCGATCTCGGCGGGCACGACCTGGCCGACGTGCTCGATGCGCTCCGACTGGCCCGTGAGACGCCCGACCGGCCCACGGTGATCTTTGCCTACACGATCAAGGGATACGGCCTCGAAATGGCAGGGCGGCCGCAGAACCACTCCGCCCTTCTCGACGGCCGGCAAATCGATGTCTTGCGCACCGATGTGGGCCTGACCCTCGAGACGGAATGGGACGGCTACGCGGCCGAGACGGCCGAGGGGCGCCTGCTCGCCGAGGCGCACCGCCGCCTCGACCGCGGCGTCCGCAGCCCCGCCGCTCTCGTGCCCGTGCCCGCGACACTTTCGCAAGGCGACCCCGCAGCCACATCGACGCAGGCGGCATTCGGGCGCGTCCTGCTCGACCTCTCCCGCGTCGAAGGAGTCAGCGAGCGGCTCGTCACCGTCGCGCCCGACGTCTCCACGTCCACCAACCTCGGTGGCTTCATCAACAAGACCGGTGTCTGGGGCCCCGACGAGGAGCCCGTCTACGACACGATGGACGACTCGCCGCTGAAGTGGCGTGTCGGCCCGAGCGGTCAGCACATCGAGATGGGGATCGCAGAGATGAACCTGGTGCTCCTGCTCGGTCAACTCGGCCTCAGCTGGGACTTCCAGCGAGAACGGCTGTTCCCGATCGGCACCCTCTACGACCCCTTCGTGATGCGCGCTCTCGAAGGGATCGTCTACTCGACCTACTCGGGCTCGAAGTTCGTGCTCGCCGGAACTCCGTCGGGGATCTCGCTCTCCCGCGAGGGCGGCGCCCACCAATCGCTCAACACCCCTGGGATCGGGATCGAGACCCCAGGCCTCACCTACGCCGAGCCCTGCTACGCGCGCGAGCTCGAGTGGCTCCTCCTCGACGCGCTCATTCGCATGCAGACGCCCGACGGCGAGGCGCTCTACCTGCGGCTCTCGACAACACCGATCGATCAGGAGCCGTTCACCGCGGCAGCAGCACACCTCGGCGAGGAACGACTGCGAGCCGACGTCGTCGCCGGCGGCTTTCGCCTCCGCGAGCCCGGCCGAAGCGACGACCGCGTCATCCTCGCCGCCTGCGGCGCCATCGTTCCCGAGACGCTCGCCGCCGCCGACTTGCTCAGCGAGGAGGAAGGCGTCGAGGCGACCGTGCTCTGCCTCTCCTCACCTGACCGCCTCTACCGCGACTGGCAGGCACACCGTGCCGCACCCCTGCACGGCGCCACCGTCACACCCTCACACCTCGAATTGCTCGTCCAGCCCGGCGAACGAGGCCTCCCGGTCGTCACCGTGATCGACGGCGCCAGCCACGCACTCGCCTTCATCGGCAGCGCCCTCGGCGTCCCCTCCGTCCCGCTCGGCGTCGACCGCTTCGGCCAGACGGGCAGCCAGCCAGAGGTCTACGCCGAATACGACATCGACGCCGCATCGATAGCGACCGCCGCCCTCGTCGCGCTCGAACCGTGATCTCGGGCGTCTGACACCATCAGAGGGTGGCGCCGAGGAGCCAGGGGTTGAATTCCTCGGTGCCGATGCCGGCGAGTTCGCTCTTCGTCTGCTTGCCGGAGGCGACGGCGAGGAGCTCTTCGAGGATCCCCTCGCCGAGCTCGTCGAGGGTGACGCCGGCGAGGACCTTGCCGGCGTCGATGTCCATGTCCGGTTTCTGCCGGTCGTAGAGCTCGGTGTTGGTCGCGATCTTGAGTGAGGGTGCGGGTTGGTATCCGAAGGCTGAGCCGAGCTGCCGGAGAGGGTGGTCCGCGCGCGGCAGGTAGTGTCCCCGGCATGCTGGAGCAGCCACCAATCCTGACGATGCGTCGCCGCTTCGAACGGCCGTCAACCGCCTCCCTGGCTGCTTTCGCACGCGCCGAGTCGGCGCAGGTCGCAGACGCCCAGGGAGGTGGCGGCGCGCTCGACCATCGGATTCAGGCGCTTCCCGAGATCCCGTTCTCGGGCACCATCGTCGGCCCCGCACTCACGTGCGAAACCGGCCCGGCCGATGTGCTCGCCGCGCTCGCCGCACTCGATGTCGCAAGGCCGGGAGACGTCCTCCTGATCGCCACCGGTGGCTGGACGGGTACCGCGTCGATCGGGGACCTCTTCGCCGGCGCGGCACGGAACGCCGGCATCGCCGCGATCGTCACGGACGGCCTCGTTCGCGACGTCGAGGGCCTCGCGCGAGCGGCGGTGCCAGTGTTCTCGGTCGGGCTCTCTCCAGCGTCGCCGGCGGCGAACGGGCCGGGCACGGTCGGCCTGCCGGTCGTTGTCGGCGGGAGGCCGGTCGAGGCGGGCGACGTCGTCGTCTGCGACCACTCGGGAGTCGTCGTCGTCCCTCTGCGAGAGATCGAGACAACCCTGACCGCGCTGGAACGTGTTCTGGAACTCGAGGCAGCGGAAGGCGAGCGGGTCGGCGCGGGACAGGTGATCCCCGCAGCGATCCGCGCAATCCTCGACTCCGACCGCGTTCGCAGACTCGACTGAGGAACCCACTTCGACGACCGCCGCACAAGCGGCAGCTGCTGGATCAGCTTTTGGTCGGGTCCGTCGCTTCGACCACGATGTACTCGTCCACCAGCGTTCGGCATGCTTCGCCGATGAACAGTGGTCGGTCCAGATCGAACTCCGCGGCCAACTCCTCGAACGCGATGGTCATTGCCTCTTCGGAGTCGAACCAGATCTCACCGATGCCATCCCACGGCTGATCGCCGTCGACCCACTCCTGCACGACGTTGATCCGGCAGCCCCGGAGTCCGGGCAGCCGCGCGGCGAGCTCTGCATGCGTGGTCGTCCAATGTCGGACGAAGTCCTCCTTCGACATTCCGTCTCTGCGTCGGACGAGGGTGATCCGCTTGATCACGGGCGCACCCCATTCACAACGTTGAGGAGTGGCTCTCCGCGATCGAGCCTCTGGATGTTGGCGAACGCGTCTTCGAGCACCCGGCGCACGGACTCGGTCGTCACGCCTGCGATGTGCGGGGAGCGCACGACGTTCGGGGCCGAGAGGATCGGGTGGTCGTGCGCTGGCGGCTCAGGGTCGAATACGTCCAGCCCTGCGCGCAGCCTGCCGTCGTGGAGGAAGACCGCGAGCGCGTCGAGATCGACTGTCGGGCCCCGTGATGTATTGACGAGCACCGCGCCGGGCTTCATGAGCGACAACTCGCGCTCGGCGATCAGCCGGTTCGTGTCGGCGGTCAACGGAACGTGGAGGGTCACGATGTCGGCAGTCCCGAGCAGCTCTGCGATCTCGACTCTTCGTATCCCGTAGCGCTCCTCGAGCTCCGGAGCCGAAACCTCGTCCGTGTACATCACCGCCATACCGAAGGCGTCGGCCCGTCTGGCGACCTCCTTGCCGATCTCGCCCAGCCCGACGATTCCGAGCAACTTGCCCGACAGTTCGCTGAGACCCGAGCCGAACAACGCCCCGGTCGACCAATCGCCCCGGGCAATCGACACGTCTCCCTCGACGACGCGCTTGACAACCGCGAGGAGCAGAGCGAACGTGTGCTCGGCGACGGTTCCGGCGTGCCCTGCGGTGAGAACATTGCAGACTGGGATCTTCCTCTCGGCGGCCGCAACATGGTCGACGGCGTCGTACCCGCGGCTCGCGGTCTGAATGAGTCGCAGTTGATTGGCGTCGACCAGGGCCTTCCGAGGGATCGGCGCCATCAGCACCAGCACGGCATCGGCGTCGGCCAGCGCGCGGGCGTCTGCAACCTTCGCCCGCTCAATCGTCCAGCCGGCCTTGCTCCCGAACTGCAGTTCGACGAGTCGATCGACCCAGCCATCCGGGTTGTACGAATCGGACAGCAGCGTCAGGAGGCGCATCGGCTACCCCTCATTCTTGACACCGTTTCGCCACTGTAGACGAGGTGATCGCGGATCGTGACGTAGTCGAACATCTTTGGATCGTACGTCCGTGCCGCGATAGATTGGCGTCGTGCTGGAGCTCCGCCCGAACTGCGAGTGCTGCGACCGCGACCTGCCGCCGGAGAGCGAGCTTGCGCGGATCTGCACCTACGAGTGCACGTTCTGTGCCGACTGCGTCGAGAGCCGCCTCGGCGGGCGCTGCCCGAACTGCGGCGGCAGCCTCGTCCCCCGCCCGATCCGGCCGCCCGGGAAACTGGCGAAGGACCCGGCGTCGACGGTGCGCGTCGTGAAGCCGCATCCGGGCTGCGCGCCAGACTAGAGCTGCTCGGTCAGGACGCGCCAGAGCGGGCCGAACCCGTCGCTCGTGTTGGAGATCACCGTGGTGGTGGTGCCAGAGCGCGGATCGTGCGAGCTCCTAAACGAGACGCCCGTGTCCCCGCCGCTCATCGTTGCGACCCCTGTCGTAACGTGGAGCCAGAACCCCAGGCCGTATCGCTGGTGCGTGGCTTCCGACTCGGACGTGTCCTCGCTGCGCGCCCGAAGGATCTCGGCAACCCACTCCTTCGAAACGATCCGGCCATCGAAGAGGGCGTTCCAGAGGGCGCTGACGTCGGCGACCGTCGCGTAGATCCCGCCGTCTCCCGTGCCCCGCACCGGTAGATAAAACACGTTCGTTCTCCACGCGCCGTCCACCTCGATGTAGCCGGTCGCTGCGGATCCTGGCAGCTCGTCGGAGCGGAGGAACGCCGCGTCGACCATTCCCGCAGGCTCACAGACACGCTGGTGGACGAGCTCGGGGAACGAGATGCCGCTCACACGCTCTGCGATCAGCGCGAGCACGACGAAGCCGCTATTGCAGTAACCGAAGCGCTCGCCGGCGGGGAACTTCGTCGGGTACCCGTCGAGAATCGGAAGATACTGCTCGGTCGTCGCGAGCTCCTGGACGGGCACCGGCATCAGGTAGTCGCTGTAGTCGACCTCGACCTCTTCGTCGAGGTAGTCGCCGATCCCCGAGCGGTGCGAGAGGAGGTGCTCGATCGTGACGTCGTCGGCGATCAGCGAGAGATCGTCGCCGAGCAGCGAGCGCGCCGTTGTGGTGAGCTCGAACCGGCCTTCCTCGATCAGGCTCACGACCGTGAGCGCCGTCAGGCTCTTCGTACCGCTCGCGATCCCGAACTGCGTGTCGATCCGGTTCGGGATCCCGTGCTGCTTGTCGGCAAGACCGTAGGCCCTCTGGATGATCGGTCGATCGAGGCGTTCGACCCGGACGACGCCGGAGAACGTCTCCGCCGCAACGATCGCGTCGAGCTGTGACTCGAGCCCTGGCATGGGCGGAACGCTAGCGGCCCGTCTGCCCCGTCCAGTCAGGCAGAGAGGCCGGCGAGCGCTGCAGCGCGGGCTCGGGCGATTGCGTCGACGGTGAGTTCGATGTCTCGCTCGGTCGTCGACCAGTTCGAGACCGAGATGCGAAGAAGGCGCTCACCGCGCCACGTCGTCGCGCCGAGCCAGCAAACGCCGTCCGACTGGACGAGCCGCTCGACGCTGTTGGTGAGCTCGGCGTCTCCGACGCGTACCAGGACCTGGTTGAGCACGACCTCGTTGACGACGTGCACGCCTTCGAGGCGATCGAGGAGCAGTGCGGCGTGGCGTGCGAGCGCGCACGACCGCTCGATCAGGTCGGCGACCCCCGATCGGCCGAGCGCGCGGAGTGCAGCCCATGCGGCGAACCCACGTGCCCGGCGCGACGACTCCGGGACGAAATCGCCGCCTCCGAAAGACCGGCCGGCGACCTGACCCGTGAGATAGGAGGCCGTGTATTCCATCGCGATGACATGGACGTCCGGGTGCGCGCAGAACACGAACCCGGAGTCGTACGGGACGTTCAGCCACTTGTGGCCGTCACACGCCCATGAATCCGCGTCCTCGATCCCGGCGACGAGATGCCTCGTCGCCGGGTTGGCTGCTGCCCAGAGCCCGAACGCGCCGTCGACGTGAACCCACGCTCTCACCTGCGCAGCAGTGGAGGTGACGGCGCTGAGGTCGTCGCAGGCCCCGGTGTTCACGTTCCCTGCCTGCGCGCAGACGATCGTCGGCGCATCGGGCTGCGAGCGTAGGGCGCGCGCGAGCGCAGCAGTGTCCATGGCGCCGTTCGCGAGCGCTGGAACCTCCTCGATCGCGCTCTCGCCGAGCCCGAGGAGCCGAAGACTCCGGTCGATCGTGGCATGACGCTCGGCGCTCGCGACGACTCTCACCAGCGGGGCACCGCCGAGACCGTCCCGACCGACGTCCCAACCAACCTGTTCGAGAACCTTCCAGCGTCCCGCGGCCAACCCGACGGTGTTCGCTCCCTGGCCACCGGTCGTGAAGCCCACCGACGCAGACGCGGGAAGCCCGAGGAGCTCCTTGAGCCACATGCCGGCAACGTCTTCGAATGCGAGCGCCGCAGGCGAGAGCGCCTCGTTATACGCGCACTGATCCCAACCGACCGTAAGAAGATCTGCCGCGAGTGAGGCATCGGGGGAGCCACCGATCACGAATCCGAAGTACCGCGGGCCTGCCGAGGCCATGAGACCAGGCGTCGCTCGCTCGACGAGCTCGTCGACGACGACGTCGAGCGACTCCGGCCCGTCTGGCAGCTCCCGGGCGAGCAGATCCCGAACGGCCGCGCGCCCAAGTGACGGCGCCACGTGTTGCTCGGGGAGCCCCTCACGATAGTCGGCGATCAGATCCGCAACCCGATGAAGTGCCTGTCGCAGGTCATCCATGAACGGATCCTATTCTGCCGCAGACCGATATCCGGCCGGCATCATCACCGCTCGTGATCGAGCAGGACGGCTCGAAAGATGCCGAGTGATTCCTCGAGGTCGGCCGGCGCGAGCGTATCGGGCCACGGTTCTCGCGGTCAGCACCGTCGCCCGCGACGCCGGGGTTGCGCAGGTGTGCAAGCTGGCCGAGGGTTTCGGCACCATCGCGCGCTTCTCGATCCCTCGGATTGCCGCGTGCCGGGAGCGTTCCGCACGTAGGTCGGGCCGCACGGGCGACCCGACCGAAGCGGCGGACGTTGTCGCGGCTAGAACTCTCGCTCGAGCACAACCTCGTACGCATCGACAGAGGCACGACGCCGAGTGCCGACATCGGGCGGCTCCATGCCGTCGAGCACTGCCGATCCGGCCCGAAGATCTTCCTCGGAGCCGAACCGAATTGAAACGACGGCCTTCCCGGCAGTGCGATCGGCGAGAATCGTGATCCGCCTTGCAGCCACGCCGGCGGGCGGGCCGTCGTCAGCCCTGATCCGGGCGACCAGCGCGTCGAGCGCATCCCCGTCTAGCTCGAACGTCGCAGCACGTACGTACTCGGACATCTCGTCCTCCTTCTCTCGGTGTGAGCGATCGTATCGCTCCGGCCGAGGGACGCAAATGAATCTTTGAAAAAGCGGTGCGCAATCGAACTCGGCGTTTGCATATTTGCGCCCCCCCTCGGTAGAACGCTGCACATCTTGATCGTCACGTTCTGTGACTTGGCTCACCCG
>JAYTJO010000580.1:0-13690 GCA_043730975.1 Thermoleophilia bacterium
TACTACATCGGTGCCAGCCCCGAGGTCGACATCAGGAATGGGCTCGGACGGTACGGGCACGTCCACCTGAAGGATCAGCGCGGCGGCAAGGGGGTACTCGACTTTCCCGTGCTCGGGGAGGGCGAGCTCGATCTCCCGTCGATGCAGCGTGACCTCGCCGGCTCGGGATTCTCCGGACCGCTGAGCATGGAGATCGAATTCACCAACTACGAGTACCCGCCCTGGGAGGAGTGCGTCGAGGCCGCCCGCAGCGGCAAGAGATACTGGGACTCGCTCGACGTCGCACCGTTGTAGCCGCGGCCGCCTCAGGCGGTTTCGAGCATGAACGTCGGCATGCTGACGCCGCGGAATGGCTGAAACTCGCCGCGCACCTGGCAGAAGTGCAGCTCCGAGATCCGCGCGCCCCACGCATACATCTGCTCGACGATCTTTCGCCGTTCGACCGGGACGAGTACGAGAGGCGCGCGACCGGGGTAGAGGTCGAGTGCGTGCGAAACGAGGGCGATCGCGTCATCCTCGGTGCGCGCAACGAGTGGGCCGATGATGTTCATGGCGGCGTGACCCGACGAGATCACGTAGCCGTCGATTCCGCCCGAGGCGCCGTCGAGGACTGCCGCGCCCCAGAATCCCTGCACATTCTCGATCGTGTGTGCGTAATCGGGTCCACGCGAGACGCCGGAGATCTCGAGCTCGAGTGCCTCCATCGAGGGAGCGTCGGCGGGCACGGCGGCCCGCACGCGATCGCGGCCCGGGACGGACGCGCCAAGGCCTCCCGACGGAACCGCCACCCACATGTCCTGATAGGCAAGCCGCGCGACGAAACCGTTTCTCGAGTAGAGAGCGAACGAATCGAGGTTGAGTGCGCTCGAGGTGAGACGCAACGCCGGGTAGCCTTTCGAGTCCGTGTACTCGCAGATGTGTTTCAGGAGCGCCTTGGCCACGCCCAGGCCGAAGTAGTTCGGGTGGACGTTCATGATCCCGAGCCCGACATGCGTCGGCCGCGGGTGGAAGAAGCACGAGCCCATGATCCGTCCGCTCGCGGGTTTTACGGCGACGACCGTCGCCCCGGGCTCGAGGGCGTGGTAGGTCTCGTAGAAGACTTCGGTGATGACAGGGCCGCCCTGGAACTGGATCTCGGAATGCCCGTTGTCGCGGTACCAGACGTTGATCGACGCGTAGATCAACTCGGCGACCTCAGTCGCATCCTCCGGCGTCATCTGCCTCAGGTCCATCCCTGTCACGCGCCGCCTCCTTGTCCGGTCTGGTCAGCGAACCTCTCCACGAGGGGACAGAAGTGTAGAGCGGCTGCCGACTCCCTGCCACGCCTTCTGTACGGTACACCGATGCCGTGAGCTGCTGCGTACTCTTACCGAGGGGCGGGAGGCGCGCTGACTCCGGCGACATGGAGGTGTCACGTTGAGCGTTCGAGTTGGAACCGGCAAGCCGTTCGACGTCGCGTCGTACGTCCGGGAGCAGCCCCTCTATGACGTGCACGAGCATCATATGCCCGAGTCGCTGCACGACCGCGAGGTGGGGTTGCTGAAGCTTCTGGAGCAGAGCTACGTCGGCTGGACGCAGGGACGCCCCTATCGCCTCTCGCCCGACGAACCGCCTTTTTCTCTCCCGCCGGAGCGGCCATGCACCTGGGAGGACGTGGCTCGCTACGTCGATGGAAGTGGCTCGAACGCGTTTGTGACCTCGCTCGTGTCGGCACTTACGGATCTCTACGGCCTGGGTGACGACGGGATCACGCAGGACAACTGGGAGGAGCTCGACCACGAGATCCGACGCCGCCACGAGAGCCCGGGTTGGGTCGACGATGTGATTACCAAAGCGGGCATCGAGAGGATCGTCACCGACCCCTTCTCGAACATCCTCCTCGATGCTCCTGCGGTTCTCGGACCGCGTTATACATCGGTAGCGCGGATCAATTGCCTCGCGTTCGGCTGGCACCCCGAGTCCCACGACCACAACGGAAACTCCGCGCACGCGATTGCCGCGGCGCTTCGTGTGCAGATCGATTCCTTCGACGACTACCTTGCCTTCCTCGAGCTCTTCGTCGACACGGCTCCCGACCGTAACCAGGTAGCGCTCAAGAACGCCCTCGCCTACGACCGCGATCTGCGCTTCGACGAGCCTGACGAGGAGCTCGCGCGGCGTGCCTACGGCAAGCGACGTCCGTCTCCCGCCGAGCAGAAGGCATTCGGCGACTTCGTCGTCGATCGCCTCTGCACCCTCGCGGGCGAGCGCGACCTGCCCGTTCAGATGCACCTCGGAACCGCCCTCGTCCGCGGCTCGCACCCGATGCACGTTGCCGGCCTCGTCGAGCGTCATCCTGGTACGCGCTTTCTCCTGATGCACCTCGGCTATCCGTGGAGCCGAGACCTCCTAGGGATGGCGTTTGTCTATCGCAACATCTGGCTCGACCTGACCTGGTCGTTCCTGCTCAGCCCATCGCACTTCAAGCTCTCTCTGCACGAGGCGATCGAGATCCTGCCGGACGAGTCGCGCCTGATGCTCGGCGGCGACGCCTGGCACGTGGAGGAGAGTTACGGAGCTCTCGCTCTCGGTCGGCGCCTGATCGGCGAGGTGCTCGAGGAGCGCATCCGTGCGCGCTTCCTGAGCGAGGACGGCGCTCGACGACTGGCCCGCAGGATCCTCCACGAGAACGCGCGCGCGTTCTTCGGACACGACGGCTGATACACCCCGGAGCACTCCACGGCCAGCCGTCTCACCGCCCATCACGCTGCCGCCGCGTACGACGATCTGGTCGCTCTACAGGAAGCCCGCGAGCTCGGAGAGCAACTCGCCAGGCTTCTCCCACGGAATGATGTGGGCAGTGTCAGCGAGCTCGACGAGCCGCACGTCCGGGATCAGCGCAGCGTTCGCGGCGTTCGCCGCAGGCGGAGACGCCTGGTCTCTCTCGCCGCACACGAGCAGCACCGGGCAGCGGACAAGGGGAAGTCGCTCGGTGAGATCCATTGCGACGAGTGCGCGACACTGAGCGGCGTAGCCGGTCGTGTCGCTCGACGCAATGAGCGAGATGAGCGCCTGGAACTCCTCAGGGTATGCCTCACGGAACGACGCGGCAAGGCCGTTCGTGGCCACCGTCTCCGCAACCGCCGCCATTCCCTGACTCTCGACCGTCTCCGCGCGAGTCGCCATCCCTGCCTTCCCCTGCTCGGGGAGGCCGGTCACGGCGCCGATCCCGACTACCGCCCGTACACGGTCGGGTCGCGTCGCCGCATATTCGAGGACGATGCCGCCGCCGAGCGAATGACCGATCAGCGTCACGGTGTCGAGACCGAGCTCGGTTAGGAGTGCATCGAGATCCTTGGCCAGCAACTCGACCGTGTACGGCCCCGGGGTGACCGAGCTCTGTCCGGACCCACGCAGGTCGTACGCGACGACGTGGTGGCGCTCGGCAAGCGGAGCAAGCAGGTGCTTGGAGATGGCGCTCGCGGTGCCGCCGAGCCCGTGCACGAGCACCACGGGGTCGCCCGACCCCTGCTCGAGGTAGGCCGTTCGCACCCCGTTGGCCTCGACCTCCTTCATGCGGCTCCGCCGCGCATCGTCAGTGCTGCACCTCTGCGGCCGTCGGCATCGTCGGCACGGCGGCGTTCGCATTCTGGATGTGCTCGATGTCCATCATGTAGTCCGGAATGTGCGTCAGCTCCTGCGCGAGCCCGAGTGAGTTGACCATCACCTTCCCGTTCGCCATCACCATCGCGAGCCGCGAGCGATCCTGGAGGATGGTGATGTCCAGGAGCGGGTCACCGTCGACGACGAGAATGTCGGCGCACTTGCCCTCCTCGATCGTGCCGCACTCGTGCTCGAGCCGGAGGAGCTCGGAGCCGTGCTTGGTGGACGCGACGATCGCCTCCATCGGCGAGAAGCCCATGTGCGTGACGAACAGCTCGATGTCTTTTGCATACTGGCCGTGGGGACACCACACGAAGCCGTAGTCGCCCCCAGGGATGACACGCACGCCGGCGCGCCGCAGCTTGTCCATTGCGATGCACCCGAGCTCCCACTCCTCCTGATACTCGGTCGCCGCGAGATGCTCGGGGGTGATACCGCAGGCCGGGCCGTTCTCGAGGATCCCCCAGTGGTAGCCGAGGCCGGGGACGACGAAGATATCGTCCTTCCTCTCGGCGATCATCGCGACCGCTTCGTCGTCGGCGTAGGTCGCGTGCTCGAGAACGTCGACTCCCGCTTCGACGCACAGCTTGACGCCGTCGTTGCCGCGCACGTGTGCGGCGATCTGCCGGTTGCGCTTGTGGGCCTCTTCCACCGCGACGACGATCTCCTCCAGGGAGTACATGGTCTCCTCGGGGGGCACGCCCGGCCGGAGCAGGCCTTCGCCGGTGACGTAGAGCTTGATGACGTCTGCGCCCTCGTGGATGTTCTGGCGCACCGCCTTGCGAACCTCGTCGACACCGTCCGCGAAGATCGCGAGCCCGTCCATCCCGAGCTTCCAGAACGCCGGGTTCCAGTCGAGCATTCCCGAGGTCGCGCAAATGTCCCTGCCGGACGCGGCCATCCGCGGCCCTGCGATGACGCCTTCCCTGACCATGTCGCGAATCGTCACGTCGATCCGGTGAAGGGCGCCGGCACTCGCGACGCCCGTGTAGCCGCATCGCAGGGCGAGCTCGGCGTTCTTGACTGCATAGACGGTGGTTCGCTCGGCGGGGAGCTTCAGGTCGAGATCTTGTAGCTCGCGAACGCCCCAGAACGAGATGTGGAAATGGCCCTCGATCAGGCCGGGCATCAGCGTCTTGCCGGCGAGGTCGACGGTGCGCATGTTGCCGTTCGGGCTCTCGCCGAAGTCGGAAGTGCGCCCGACCCGTGTGATCTTGCTGCTCTCGACGAGCACGGCGGCTCCGTCGACCGGCGTGCCTCCGAAGCCGTCGATCAGCCTCGCGTTCAGAAACAGGGTTGGAGCGTCGGGTACGAGTAGCGTCATGGTGCTCCTCCTTGCTAGCCAGCGATGATGGGATTCGAGAGCGTGCCGATCCTGTCGACCTCGACGCGAACGACGTCGCCCGGCTGGAGGTAGCCGCCGCGCCGCACGTCGTCGCGGTCGTAGGGCTTGCCCCCGATCTCCGGGTCGGATGCCCACGCCGTTCCCCCGGGAGTGCCGGTCTCGATCACGAGCCCGGGCGGCAGCGTGTAGAAGTGGGAGAAGAACGCAATGATCTCGGCGACCGTCCAGATCATCTTCTCCGTCGAGTTGTTCTGGCGCAGCTCGTCGTTGACCCATGTCCGCAGGCCCAGGCGTTGCGGATCGGGTACCTCGTCCCGGGTCACGATCCACGGCCCGAGCGGCGCGGACGTGTCGAAGTTCTTGCCCGGCCCGAGCGCATATTCGAATCCCCCCTCCGGATGGGGAACGGCCTGGCGATCACGGGCCGTGATGTCGTTCGCAACCGTGTAGCCAAAGACGTGGTCGAGCGCCTTCTCGACGGGGATGTGTCTGCCGGCTGTGCCGATGACAACGGCAAGCTCGACCTCGTAGTCGAGCTTGCTCGTCACGACGGGGTCGAGGATCACCGGGTCGTCCGGTCCGATCACCGCAAGTGGCGCCTTGAGAAAAAACTCCGGTTCCTTCTGGTCGACGGCCGGCTTCTCGTCCCGGTGATCCCAGTAGTTCTGGCCGGAGTTGAGAATGGTGGGCGGGAGAAGCGGAGCCAGGAGCCTCACGTCGCTGAGCGCATGTGAGGTGGTGCCGTCGTCCACCCGGCGCCGAGCCGCCTCCAGGGCCTGCTCTCCGGCGGAGATGAATGCAACCATGTCGCCGTTGAAGCCGGCGTCGATCACTCGGTCGTCGGCGACGATGCCGACGCGGCCTGAAGCGCCCCCGACGCTGTACGTGGCGAGCCTCACGCCGCCACCGCCTCGAGCGCACCGAGCGTGGCGAGGGCACTGCGCAGAGCGGGGCGCTCGGCCTCCGGGAAGTCGGGAAGCGGGCGGCGCACAGGCCCGCAACCGATTCCCATCATCTCGAGCGCCTCCTTGGTGGGCGATACGTACCCCGGGTCGTACTCCAGGAAGCGGTTGAGCGGCTGCAGCAGCTCGTGCTGCGCACGAGCGCCATCGTGGTCGCCCGCCTGAACGAGGTCGTACAGGCGAACCATCTGTGACGGGACGATCGCGGCGGCCGTCGAGTAGATGCCACGCGCACCAACGCAGAGCGCCGCATAGAACTGACTGTCGATGCCGGTGCACAGCGAGCGATCCGTGTCCGCGGCGAGCCGGAGCGACTCGACGAGGGCGCCGAGGTCGGAGTTCGACTGCTTCAGGCCGATGACGTTGGCGATCTTCATCAGGGAGGAGATCAGTTGCGGGCTGAGGTCGTTGCCCGTGTAGAGCGGGTTGTTGTAGACGACGACTGGAAGGATTCTGGCATCTGCCACGTCCTCGAAAAATCCGTGGAGCATCTCGTCCGGAATACCGAAGTAGAACGGCGGCGTCAGGATGGCGGCATCCGCTCCGGCGGCTGCCGCGTCCTCCGTCAACGCGAGCGCCTCCCAGGTGGAGCAGGCGGCCGTGCCGGCATAGACCGGCACCGCGCCTGCGACCTCCGATGCGACGATCTCTGTGACGCGCCGGCGCTCGTCTCGCGAGAGGTGTGGGAACTCGCCAGTACCGCCGGTCGTCATGATGCCGTGCGCGCCGCCCTCGACGACGTGGCGGACGACGCGGCGTAGCGCAACCTCGTCGACATAGCGGCCGTCGGAGGTGAACGGGGTCGGGATAGCGGGAATGACACCCCTCGGATCCACGGGCTCGAGCATGCGGCTCCTCTCGTGTGACGGCGGGTGCCGGGTGACATCCTGGCTCACCCACCTCGTTGGTTCGACCACTGCAGGCAGCGTACGGGCACCTCCACGCGCAGCGCAAGCTTTGACCGTGATCGCCGCCCGGAGGTCACCGGTACATGTCGCCATTTCCCACTTCGACGATCGACCGTGAGTCGCTCCGGCGAGCCCGCGAACGCAGGTGGGAGGGCGTCGATAGTGTGGCTCGAATGGCCCGCGACAACAGCATCGTCGTCGAGAAGCTCGTCCGCGATTTCAAGAAGGGGCCTCGCGCGGTCGACGGGATCGATCTCTACGTGGCGCCCGGCGAGATCTACGGCTTCCTCGGGCCGAACGGAGCCGGCAAATCGACGACCGTACTGATGCTGACGACGTTGCTGCCGCCGACCGCGGGGAGCGCACGCGTCGGCGGGTACGACGTTCGCACGGAAGGGCCCAAGGTGCGATCGGTGATCGGTGCCGCGCTGCAGGAGGCCGCCCTCGATCCACTGCTGACAGGCCGCGATCACCTGAAGTTGCAGACGATGCTCCAGGCGATCCCCAAGGCGGAGCGCAAGCCGCGGCAGGCGGAGCTTCTCGACCGGGTCGGGCTCACCGACGCTGCCGATCGCAAAGTGGGTGGCTACTCGGGCGGCATGAAGCGACGCCTCGACCTTGCACTCGCTCTCGTGCATCGGCCGAGCATCCTCTTTCTCGACGAGCCCACCACCGGCCTCGACCCGCAGAGCCGGACCGCTCTCTGGGAGGAGGTCGCGCGGCTCGCGCGCGAGGACAGCGTCACCGTGTTCTTGACGACCCAGTACCTCGAAGAGGCGGACGTACTCGCCGATCGCGTCGGGATCATTGACGGCGGCAAGATCGTTGCAGAGGGAACTCCGGCCGCCTTGAAGGAGGAGATCGGTCGCCCCTCGATTCACGTCACCCCCTGTCGCGAGGAGGACAGGCCGCGGATCGCCGAGCTGATGAAGAACTACGGGGAGCCGCTCGGCAGCGATCGGGATCTCGTCGTGCGTCTGCGCGAGGGGATAGGTCTCGTCGACGTGATCAGGGCGATGGATGCCGATGGGGTCGTCGTCGATGACATCGAGTTGCGGGCGCCCTCGCTCGACGACGTCTTCCTGGCCAAGACCGGTCGGACCCTCGAAGGAGCGGCGACCGGGGAGGACGGGGCGTCGGCTCGATGAACTCCCCGCTGCTGACGCAGGTCGGCGCGCTCGCACAACGCTCGATCATGCGCACGGCACGACAGCCGGCGAGCGCGATCCCACCCCTTGTCTTTCCTGTCGCACTCCTGCTGATGAACTCGGGGGGCCTGAAGGCGTCCACGCAGCTGCCCGGCTTTCCAACCGACTCCTTCTTCGCATTCGCGCTCGCCGTCCCGTTCATCCAGGGTGCGCTGTTCTCGACGATGAACGCAGGAACCGACCTTGCGCGCGATATCCAGACGGGGTTCTTCTCACGGCTCTCGTTAACACCGGTTCGAGGCTCAGCTCTGCTCGCCGGGCAGATCACCGGCATCGTCGTCCTCGGCATCGTGCAGGCGGTGTTCTACATCTCCGTCGGATTGCTCCTCGGCGTTCGCTTCGCATCCGGGCCGGCCGGCATCGCGCTGCTGCTCGTGTACGCCGCACTTGTTGCCGCGGGCTTCGGGGCGCTCGGCTCCTTCCTCGCTCTCCGCACCGGCTCCGGGGAATCGATCCAGGGGCTCTTCCCCGCGTTGTTCGTCTTCCTCTTCATCTCCTCGATGAACACGCCTCGCGATCTGATCGCTGTTCCGTGGTTCCGCTTTCTCGCGTCGATCAACCCTGTCTCTTACCTGATCGAATGCGTCCGCAGCTTGATCATCACGGGTTGGGATGCACGTGCGCTCGCGCTCGGATTTTCAATCGCGTTCGCGCTTGCGATCGTTTCGCTCATCGCCGCGAGCTGGGCTCTGAGCCGGAGGATGGAGCGCACGTGAGGCTCTGGGGCGTGATCTCCGGTGTCGCCTGGCGGACCTTGAAGAACGTGATCACGACGCCGTCGCTTCTCCTACCGTCGCTGATGTTCCCGCTCTTCTTCTTCGTCGCCTTCGCGGGCGGGCTCTCGCAGGTGCAGAACGTGCCGGGCTTCGACTATCCGAACGGGTACACGGCGTTCCAGTTCGTCTTCGTCCTTCTCCAGTCGGCGGCCTTCGGTGGGGTCTTCACCGGCTTCGGCGTCGCCCGTGACTTCGAGGGCGGTTTCGCGCGGAGGCTGATGCTCGCCTCGCCGTGGAGGACGGGCATCGTGCTCGGGTACGCCCTCGCGGCGGTGGTTCGCTGGTGCATCACCGCGACCCTCTTGACAGTCATCGCGCTGGCCTCGGGAATGAAGGTGGGTGGGGGGCCTGTCGACCTGATCGGGCTCTACACGCTCGCGTTGATCATCAACGCCTGCGGCTTCCTCTGGTCTGCGGGGATTGCCATGCGCCTGCGGACGATGCAAGCAGGACCGCTGATGCAGATGCCCGTGTTCGTCCTCCTCTTCCTTGCCCCGGTCTACGTACCGCTTGCGCTCCTCGGCGGCGCGATGCACGCCGTAGCGAAGTTCAACCCGATCACCTACGTGCTCGGGACGGGCAGGGGTCTCCTTGCCGGCGACGCGACCCAGGTCGGCCTCGCCTTCGGCCTCGCGCTTGCCCTCGCCGTCGTCTTTTCCGTGTGGGCGTTGCGTGGCCTGCGCTCGGCGGAGGCAGCCGGGTAGTGCGCCGTTTCGGAGGTCGCTTGGTGATCCTGGCGCGCGAAAAGCAAGCCGGGCAAGGACGCAGGGAGCAAGGAAACTGCGTTGGGGTCAGACTTAAGTCTGACCCCAACCCCTCTTCTTGCTATACCGGGGCGACCGAGGACAAAGCACGGCGCAGCTTTGCAGCCGCCAGGGCCCGAGCGACCTCCGGAACGGTGCACTAAGGTCACACGATGCGAGCCTGGCCCGGAGAGCCGTTTCCCCTCGGCGCAACCTGGGATGGGAGCGGCACCAACTTCTCGTTGACCTCGGAGAACGCCGAGCGTGTCGAGCTCTGTCTCTTCGACGCCGATGATGTGGAGACGCGCTGCGTGCTCGGGCGGCACACGGCGCACAACTGGCATGGCTACCTCCCCGGCGTCGGCCCCGGGCAGCGCTACGCCTACCGCGTCTCCGGACCCTGGGCGCCCGAGCGCGGCCACCGGTTCAACCCCCACAAGCTTCTCATCGATCCGTACGCGAAGGCGATCGAGGGACCCGTGCTCTGGGAGCGCGGGCGCACGCTCGCCTACGCGGACGGCGACGACCTCGTGATCGACACGAGCGACGATGCAGCTGCGATTCCCAAGTCGGTCGTGATTGACGAGTCGTTCGACTGGGAGGACGATCGCCTCGCGTGCCGGCCGTGGAACGAGACCGTGATCTACGAGCTCCACGTCAAGGGATTCACGCAGCTGCTGCCGGGTGTTCGAGACGATCTCCGGGGCACCTACGCGGGACTCGCTTCGGACGCTGCGATCGCGCATCTCGTCGACCTCGGCGTCACGGCCGTGGAGCTGTTGCCGATCCATCACATCGCCGACGAGCACGCTCTCCAGGAGCGCGGATTGACGAACTACTGGGGGTATTCGACGATCGGGTTCCTCGCCCCCCACGCGGGGTACGCGGCGACAGGGGTACACGGACAGCAGGTGCGTGAGTTCAAGGGGCTCGTCAAGGCGATGCACCGTGCCGGGATCGAGGTGATCCTCGACGTCGTCTACAACCACACGGCCGAGGGAAATCACCTCGGTCCGACCCTCTCGTTCCGGGGCATCGACAACGTCGCCTACTACCGGACGATGCCGGACGATCCGCGCTACTACAAGGACTTCACGGGCACCGGGAACTCTCTCAATCCTGTAAATCCGTCGGTCCTGCGGCTGATCATGGACTCGCTGCGGTACTTCGTCACCGAGTGCCACGTTGACGGATTCCGATTCGATCTTGCCTCCGCGCTGGCGCGCGAGTTCCACGACGTCGACCGGCTGTCGGCGTTCTTCGACATCATCCACCAGGATCCGATCCTCTCGCAGGTCAAGCTCATCGCCGAGCCGTGGGACGTCGGAGAGGGTGGCTACCAGGTCGGCAACTTCCCGGTGCTCTGGACCGAGTGGAACGGGATGTATAGGGACACGATGCGGGACTTCTGGCGCGGCCGGACGGCGGTCGCGTCATTCGCCCGTCGGTTCACGGGCTCGAGCGACCTCTATCAGCTGGACGGCCGCAAGCCCTTTGCCTCGATCAACTACATCACCTGCCACGACGGGTTCACGTTGCGTGATCTCGTCACCTACGAGGAGAAGCGCAACGAGGCGAACCTCGAGGGCAACGGGGATGGCACGACCGACAACCGCTCGTGGAATTGCGGCGTCGAGGGCGAGACCGCTGACGTCGAAGTGAACGATCTCCGTAACCGCCAGCGTCGCAACTTTCTCGCCACGCTCCTCCTTTCCCATGGGGTGCCGATGCTGATGGCTGGCGACGAGATCGGGCGAACCCAGCAGGGCAACAACAACGCCTACTGCCAGGACAACGAGATCAGCTGGGTCAGCTGGGAACAGGACGACTCCACGCGTTCCCATCTCGCCTTCACGAAGAGACTGATCGCACTCCGCCATGCGCATCCGGTCTTTCGGAGGCCATCCTTCCTCACGGGGTTGGAGCACGAGGACTCCGGCGCGCCCGACGTCTGGTGGTTCCGGCCCGACGGCCGCGCGATGACGCGTGGTGACTGGGAGCGGGGAGACGCCTCGGCGCTCGGCGCGTTCCTGAACGGAGCCGAGATCATGGACGAGACCCGGGAGGGAGACCCGATCGTGGGCGACTCGTTCCTCGTGCTCTTCAACGGTTGGCGCGACGCGCTGACGTTCACGTTGCCGCCCGTGCGCTTCGGTCGGCGCTGGGCCCATGAGGTGTCATCGGCTGAGCCGGATCTTGCTGCCGGTGCGTTTGTGAGCTCCGCACGTGGCCCCGTCGAGGTAGAGGGGCGCTCGATCGTCGTTCTCCGTCGCCTCGGGTGAGTCGGCGGTCGAAGCGACGAGAGCAGAGCGCGGAGGCCACGGCGTGTTTCCGCTTCATCGACGCCGAGGCGAATCCCGCTTGAGTCCCTGTACCCCCGTGCCGATCTAGAGGCTTGATGTGGGCAATCCAGATCAAACCTCTTGGTAGGAGATAGAAACCCGGGTGTCGAATCACACTTCTGTGAAATGCAGGGCATTTCTTGCCGTGGCTTCCTGCGCGCTGACGCTGCCGGGCGCAGCGGGTGCAGGTGTCAAAGTCTGGTTTTCGGCCGAGGGAAAGCCCGTGTCCGTGGTCCGAGACGGGACAACGATCGAGGCGGCGGTCGAGCAGCTCCTCGTCGGGCCGACGGCGACGGAGCGCAGTCGGGGGATTCGCTCGGCGGTACCGCGTGGGACACTTGTCCGCTCCGTCACGATCTCTCGCAGGGTCGTCACGGTTGATCTCGGAGCACGGTTCGCGGCAGGGAGGGACGAGGCCGCGCTCCAGGGTCGTGTGGGGCAACTCGTCCGCACCGTCAGGAGCATTCCCGGCGTCCTCGCAGTTCGCGTGCTCGTCGAGGGTGGCGTTCCCGTCGGCCTCTTCCCGGGATACGATCTCCGCCACCCGATCACGGCGCCCGTGGAGCGGGCGACCTCGCCGCCTGGAACTCGTGATCTGCAGCAGCAGCTCGTCGACCTCGGCTTCCTCGACAAATCGGGCGCGACGGGCATCGTCGACTACCAGACGTCGACCGCGTTGCTCGGCTTCCAGAAGTGGGCCAACCTGACGCGCGACGGCACGCTCGGCTTCGCAACGGTCGCTGCGCTCGTACGTGCAACGCGACCGTTGCCCGCGCTCCGTGCACCCGGCAGACGGATCGAGGTACAGCTTCGGCGCCAGGTGGCACTTCTGATCCAGGACAACAAGGTCGTCCGTGCAGTCCACATCTCCTCGGGAGCTGGCGGCGCGACGCCACGCGGCTCGTTCCGCGTCTACCGCAAGGAGCGGTATTCCTGGTCGGTGCCGTTCAAGGTCTGGCTCCCGTGGGCGAGCTATATCACCGGCGGGATCGCGTTTCACGAGTTCGCTTCGGTGCCGACGTATCCGGCTTCGCACGGCTGCATCAGAGTGAATCGCTACGACGCTCCCATGCTGTTCGGGTTCGCCGAGTCGGGAACGCGTGTCGACGTCTTCGACGAGGCCGCTCTCGCATGACCCCGCGCTCCGCGATCGGTGCGCTAATCGGCGCGTTCGGAGTCGTCGCCGGAGTCGTCGGCTGCGCCGTGATCGCGGCAGCTGTGCTCGTCGCACTCGGACTTCCGGCGCAGAGCCGTGCAGACGATGTTCCTCTCGTGCCGGCGATTCCGGTGCCGCGACCGAGCACGCTCGTTGTCGCGCTCGATCTCCGTGACCCGGTGCGCCAGGCGGGCGTCGTGAAGGGCGCCGACGTGATCCTCGCGCGCGGTCTCGAGGTCGACATCGCGAGGGAGATCGCGCGACGCGTGGGAATTCCCAAGGTCCGCTTCGTCTACGTCCGACCGGCCACCCGACTTCTTGCCGCCGAGGCTCCACCGTGGCACCTCGGGATTGCCTCCATTCGGGCGACGTCGAAAGCTTCAGCTGGGGCTGATCTCAGCGATCCCTACCTCGGCACCGATCAGGCCGTCGTGCTCCGGCGAGGCCTGTCCCGCCTCGCGACGCTCAGCGAACTGCGATCGCTCCGGTCGTGCGCGCTCCGGGGAAGTGACGGCTCGCGTGCGCTCGCGACCGTCGTTTTGCCCCGTTCGACGGCAATCCTGCCGGCGAGCCCGGATCGCCTCTTCCAGCTCGTCCAGACGGGAGTC